>JAJFGM010000472.1 GCA_021776145.1 Kiloniellaceae bacterium
GAGAACCAGCAGATGGCCGAGTTGGCTGCCAAGGGCGCGGCGTTGAACTTCGCTCCGGGCGATACCGTGCGGGTTAACGTGAAGGTGGTGGAAGGCAGCCGCGAACGCATTCAGGCCTTCGAAGGCGTGTGCATCGGGCGCAAGAATCGCGGCCTGAACTCTTCGTTCACGGTGCGCAAGATCTCCTATGGTGAGGGTGTCGAGCGAATTTTCCCGCTGCATAGCCCGCGGATCGATTCGATCGAGCTGGTGCGGCGTGGCGATGTCAGGCGCGCCAAGCTCTATTACCTGCGCGGCCGGCGTGGCAAGTCGGCGCGGATCGCCGAAAAGACCACCGGCGTAGCCGGCAAGGCGGCGTCGGCCGAGCGCCAGGCCGCGGCCGAAGCGCGCGCCGCGGCGAAGGGTGGCGGCAAGGCTGCGAAAGCCGCCAAAGCTTGATTTGGAGGTGACGACGGGCGGGCCGTAGGGCCCGCCACGTGGTCGCCGGGGACATGATCAAGCAGCCCAACCCGCGCCGATTTGCCGACGCGGGTTTCTTTGTGACCGGCGCACCGTCAGGCCGCCCGACGGCCGGCCGAAGGCGGTGCAGCAGGGTTTTGCGCTTTCGCTGCGGTGGCGTTATCTTCGCGCCTCCGGCGGTCCGATGGGGCGTCGTTTGGGGCAGCTGAACTGAAGGAACAAGCGGCATGACGGCGCCAAGAACCTTGTTTGACAAGATTTGGCAGAGCCACCTGGTTAACCGCCAGGACGATGGCACCTGCCTGATCTATATCGATCGGCATCTGGTGCACGAGGTGACCAGCCCGCAGGCATTCGAAGGCCTGCGTCTGGCGGGGCGCAAGGTGCGGCGCCCGGAATCGACGCTGGCGGTGGCGGACCATAACGTGCCGACAACCGACCGCGGCCAGGGCATCGAAGACGAGGAGAGCCGCATCCAGGTCGAAACCCTGGAGCGGAATTGCGAAGACTTTGCTGTGCCCTATTACGGCGTGAACGACATACGCCAGGGTATCGTCCACATCATCGGACCGGACCAGGGGTTCACCCTGCCAGGTATGACCATCGTCTGCGGCGACAGCCACACCGCCACGCACGGCGCGTTCGGCGCGCTGGCCTTCGGTATCGGCACTTCCGAGGTCGAGCACGTTCTGGCCACGCAGACCCTCATTCAACAGCCGGCCAAGAACCTGCGCATCACGGTCGAGGGCGCGCCGCCGCTGGGCACCACGGCCAAGGATCTGATCCTTGCCATTATCGCCAAGATCGGCACCGCCGGCGGCACCGGGCATGTCGTCGAGTTCGCCGGCCCGGCGATCCGCGCCCTGTCGATGGAAGGCCGCATGACGATCTGCAACATGACCATCGAGGCCGGCGCGCGCGCCGGCTTGATCGCGCCGGACGAGACCACCTTCGACTACATCATGGGTCGTCCCATGGCGCCCAAGGGCGCGGCCTGGGAACAGGCCTTGGCCTATTGGCAGAGCCTGCCCTCGGACGAAGGCGCGGTCTATGACAAGGAAGTCACCCTCGACGCCGCCGAAATCGTGCCACAGGTGACCTGGGGTACCAGCCCCGAAGACGTCATTCCGGTAACCGGATCCGTGCCGAGCCCGGACGGTGTCGCCGACGATGCCAAGCGCCAGTCCATGCAGCGGTCGCTCGACTATATGGACTTGAACGCCGGCACGCCGATCAGCGAGGTCTCGGTCGACACCGTTTTCATCGGCTCTTGCACCAACGGCCGCATCGAGGATCTGCGCGAGGCCGCCGCCGTCGCCAAGGGTCGCAAGGTCGCCGACGGCGTGCAGGCGTTGATCGTACCTGGATCCGGCCTGGTCAAGAACCAAGCCGAAGAAGAGGGCCTGGACCGCATCTTCATCGCAGCGGGTTTCGAATGGCGCGAGCCCGGGTGTTCGATGTGCCTGGCGATGAATGCCGACAAACTGCAGCCCGGCCAGCGCTGCGCGTCGACCTCGAACCGCAACTTCGAAGGCCGCCAGGGTCGTGGCGGCCGGACCCACCTGATGAGTCCGGGTATGGCAGCAGCCGCCGCTGTCACCGGCCACATCACCGACGTTCGCGATTTCGTCGCCTAACCGTCTGGATCGGGCAGGGAGAGAAGAATGGACAAGTTCGACAAGTTGACGGCCAGCGCGGCGCCTTTGCCCATGGTCAACGTTGACACCGACATGATAATTCCCAAGCAGTTCCTCAAGACCATCAAGCGTACCGGCCTGTCCGAGGGACTGTTCTACGAGATGCGATACGACGAGAAGGGCGAGCCGAAAGAAGGTTTTGTGCTCGACCAGCCGGCCTACAAGGACGCCAAAATCCTCGTCGCCGGCGAGAATTTCGGCTGCGGGTCGAGCCGCGAACATGCACCGTGGGCGCTGCTTGACGCCGGCATCCGCTGCATCATCGCGCCGAGCTTCGCCGACATCTTTTATAACAACTGCTTCAAAAACGGCATTCTGCCGATCAAGCTGCCGAAAGAGCAGGTCGACCTGCTGCTCGACGACGCCGAGCGCGGCGCCAATGCGGTGATCAGCATCGACCTGGAAGAGCAGACAATTACCGGTCCCGATGGCGGCGAGATATCCTTCGAGGTCGATGCCTTCCGCAAACATTGCCTGCTCAACGGGCTCGACGACATCGGCCTGACCCTGCAGAAGGCCGAGGCAATCTCGGGTTACGAAGAAAAGCAGCGCCTGTCCCAACCCTGGCTCGCCGACTGAGCTTGCTTGCAGACGGGACGGCCGCATTGCGGCTTTCGACGTGCTGACGCGGCGCAATAGAGAATCGAGGATTTCTTAGACCCATGGCATCGAACAAGAAGCTTTTGGTTTTACCCGGCGACGGCATCGGCCCGGAAGTCATGACCCAGGTGCGCCGTGTCGTTGATTGGTTCGACACGCGTCAGGCCGTCGGGTTCGACCTGGAAGAGGACCTGGTCGGCGGTGCCGCCATCGACAAACACGGCGTCCCGATCACCGACGCGACCATGGACAAGGCGATGACCGTGGATTCGGTGCTGCTGGGCGCGGTCGGTGGACCAAAGTGGGATGACCTGCCGTTCGAGGTGAAGCCCGAGCGTGGCCTGCTGCGCTTGCGCAAGGACATGCAGCTCTTCGCCAACCTACGTCCCGCTCTTTGCTTCGACGCCCTGGTTTCGGCCTCGACCTTGAAACCGGAAGTGGTGAGCGGCCTCGACATCATGATCGTGCGCGAGTTGACCGGCGGTGTCTATTTCGGCGAGCCGCGCGGCATCGAGAATCTGCCTGACGGCAGCCGTCGCGGCATCAATACCCAGGTCTATACGACACCTGAAATTGTTCGTGTCGCGCAGGTCGCGTTCGATCTGGCGCGCAAGCGCGGCAACCGGGTCTGTTCGGTGGAGAAGGCCAACGTCATGGAGTCCGGCGTGCTTTGGCGCGAGGAAGTGAGCAAGCTGCACGCCGCCGAATACAACGACGTCGAACTCAGCCACATGTATGCCGACAACTGCGCCATGCAGCTGGTGCGCGACCCCAAGCAGTTCGACGTCATCGTCACCGATAACCTTTTCGGCGACATTCTCTCGGACACCGCGGCCATGCTGACGGGCTCGCTGGGCATGCTGCCTTCGGCCTCGCTCGGCGGTATCGACGCCCAGGGCCGTCGCAAGTCGCTTTATGAACCGGTGCATGGGTCGGCGCCCGACATTGCCGGTCAGGGCTTGGCCAACCCCATTGCGACGCTGCTCAGTTTTGCCATGATGCTGCGCTATTCATTCGACCTTGGAAGCGACGCCGATCTTGTCGAACAGGCCGTGCAGAACGTTCTCAACAGCGGTAAGCGGACAGCCGACATCGTCGCCCCGGGCAGCGAACGAATCTCGACCGGGCAGATGGGCGACGCCATTCTTGCCGAACTGGACCGCCTGGCGGCTTGATCTTTTTAACGGCTTGTGGTTATGGTGCCGTCCTTCGCGGTTTGGCGCCGACGACTGGC
>JAJFGM010000473.1 GCA_021776145.1 Kiloniellaceae bacterium
AGACCGGCAGCAGATGGTGCGCCTTGTCGTTGGCCAGCTGCACGGCGTCGCGTACCTTCGCCTTGGCCTCGACGCCGGTGACATCGATCAAGGGCACCATGATCTCGCCGGCCGCCGTTTCGCCGAAATTGAATAGGCGACGGATCATCTTCTGTTCGTTCGGGTCGATATCGCCTTCCTCGGCTGGCATCTGCATCATCGTGTAGATTTCCTCGCGCAGGGTGAAAGGGTTGGAAGCCCGCTTGGCACCCAACATCGACGCCAGCAGCTTGGCGAGGCCACTGAAAACCAGGAGAATCGGATAAAATATGTAGGAGAAAACCTTGAGAGCGAAGATGACCCTGGGTGTCAGAGCGTTGGCGCGCTGTTGAAAGACGCTCTTCGGTACGATTTCGCCAAATATCCAGATCAACGGCGCCACCAGCACCACGGCCAGCCAACTGTACTGCGCGCCGAACACCTCAATCATCAAGGCGGTGACGATGGTGGTATTGGTTACAACCGAGATATTCGTACCGACAAGCGTCGTCGACAGCAGCCATTCCGGTTTTTCCAGCATCTCCAACGCCAGCTTGGCGCCGCGCGAGCCCTTGGCCGCGTCATGGCGCAACTTGGCGCGGTCGGCGCTGACCACTCCGATCTCAGCGCCGGAGAAAAAGCCCTCGGCCAAAAGGCAGAGCAGAACGACGGCAAGCGTGGTCAGGATCAGCGTCATCGCGAGGGATCCTCGGAATCGTCACGCTCGGCGGGGTCTGGCGCGCCGGAGTCCTGTTCCGCGGTATCCGGCACGGCATCGGTTGTTCCGACATTCACCGTGCCGACCCGCGTGTTCTCGATCCCAACAATGGAGAATTCGAAATCGCCGACGGTCAAGTCCGTGCCTTGTGGCGGCAACTCGCCATAGCTGTGCAGGAGCAAGCCGCCGATGGTGTCGAACTCCTCCGTCTCGAGGCGCCCACCGAATTCGCAATTGAACTGATCGATGGTCATGCCGCCGTCGATCTGACGGCGGCCGTCGGCGAGTTCCTTGACGGCGACGCTTTCGACCCGGTCGGAAGCGCTCGGTAAATCGCCGAAGATGCACTCCAGCAGGTCCTCCATGGTGACCAGGCCGGTCACACCGCCGTACTCGTCTACGGTGATGGCGAGTGAAAGCTTACGCTTGCGGAACACCCGGAACAGCTCGGAGGCCAGTTTGGTCTCCGGCACGAAATAGGGTTCGCGCAGGAGATTCATCACGGCGCCCGGCCGATCGCCGAGCTCTTCTAGATCGGCGCCGAGAAGGTCGCGGCTGTGCAAGATACCGACAACCTCGTCGCGATGGCCGCGATAAACCGGCATCTTTGAGTGCCGTGTCCGACGGAACTCGCCGACGACCTCGGGCAGCGGCATCTCCAGAGGCAGAAAAACGATGTTCGGGCGCGCGGTCGCGATATCTTTCAGGGTTTTTTTGCCGAAATCGAAAATCTGGCCGATGTACTGCGCTTCGCTCTGATCCAGCACGCCGTCGCCGACGGCTTCCTGCGCCAATGTTCGCACCATGTCCTCGGTAACGATACTGCCGGGCGAACGCTCCTTGCCGACGATGAGCGTGGTGAACCAGTCCGCCACCAGACGGATCAGCCAGCGCAGGGGCGTGATCATCTGGGCGAAAAGATCGATGGGGCGGCTCTGAACGACCGCGAAGGCCACATTGTTGCGGATCGCCAGCGTTTTCGGTGTGATTTCGCCGACCAGAAGCAGGATCGGCACCATGACAAAAAGGTTGATCAGTTTGTTCTCGGCACCGAACAACTTGATTATGATCGCGGCGGAAATAACCGACGCCGCCACATTGACGAATTCGTTGCCGATCAAGATGGTGACGATAAGACGGCGCGGCGCGCTCAGAAGCTTCTCGATCAGGCCGACGCTGGGATGATCGTCGCGCCGCATCTGTTCGAGCTGGCGCGCATTGAGCGAAAAAAGACTGGTCTCGGAACTGGAAAAAAAACCTGACATCGCCATCAAGAGGGCGAAGATCGCCAGTTCGATCCAAAGCGTGACATCCACTCCGTGTATTTCCCCCAACAGTCTCGATGACCTGCGTTTGACCTCGTCAGCCGACCGTGACCCCGGCAGTGATCAAATCGCGCTGCGAGACCACGCCGAGAATCCGGCCGTCTGCGTCGACGACCGGCAGGTGGCGGAAATGGCCGGCGGTCATGCGTTCGGCGGCGTCCTGCAATCCCGCATCGGGCGCCAAGGTTTGCGGCGCTTGGGTCATCACGTCGGCAAGGCGCGTGAAGTCGGGGTTGCGATGGGTGGCGAGAAAGATGCGCAAGGCATCGCGTTCGGTGAAAATGCCGCGCAGCGCCCCCTCGTCGACCACCAGGACCGAGCCGACGCCGTTCTCGACCATATAGCGTGCCGCTTCCCGGATGGTGCTGTCACCCGCCATCTGGGCCAATTTCTGGCCACGGACAAGTTCACTTACGGTGGTCATGCCTGGGTTCCTCGAAGCCGAAATGTCGACAGCAGTTTAGAGCCGCCTCCCGGTCTGCAAATGATCCATCTCAAGATTTGGCCCGATAGGACAATCCCGCCCCGACCTGGCGCCACGCGGCCCTTTGGGGTCCGAGCTCAAGAAATCGGGGCTAAACGTCGATACAGCGCGCCACCAACCCGGAGGCTCCCAAGGTCAACCGCGTGCGTCGCGGAAGCGACAGGCCATGGCCGCGCGCATGGTGATTCCGGACGCCATGGCGGCCTCGTCGATGTCCATGTGGTTTGAATGGCACCGCGGCGCGGTTGCCGGGTCGGCGCCGTCGGGCGCCGCGCCAAGGAAGGCAAAGGCGCCCGTGGTGCGCTGCGGGACGTACGAGAAATCCTCCGGCCCCATGCAGGGTTCGGGCAGGTCTACATAGCCGGTCTCGCCAAACAATTCGCGGGGTGAGCCGGCGACGAATTCGTTGAAAGCCGGCCTGGTGCTTTCGAGGGTGGCAACGATGCCGTCGCTCGCCCGGCTGAAAGCCAATTCCAGATCGAGGGCGCCGATTGCCTCCAGCACGGTCGCCTTGGTCACCGGGAGATCGTTGCCGAACGCCGGATGCATATGAATGCGGCGGCGCAGCT
Source organism: Kiloniellaceae bacterium (assembly GCA_021776145.1). Taxonomy (GTDB): domain Bacteria; phylum Pseudomonadota; class Alphaproteobacteria; order Kiloniellales; family Kiloniellaceae; genus JAJFGM01. The sequence continues at coordinate 3,115 of JAJFGM010000473.1, forward strand.
CGACCGCTCGCGGCAGGAGGTCTGTCGCCTCACCTATCAGTTTGTTGTCGATACCGCACCATCGTGGTGGGTCGGTCTACCCGCCCTGCACCTGGAATTGATCGATCCTGGCATTGAAGGCGATGGAGATGCGCTCGCCCTCCCCATAGTAGGGGTTGACCCAATGGGTCAGCCAGGAGGGAAAGACCACCATCATGCCGGCACGGGCCGGCACGGCGACGGTGCGGCCAAAGGGGTTGAGCGGCGTTGCCGCCATTTCGGCGCGCTCGCGCGGGTCCTGCAGCTCGATCTGGCCGCTCTTGTGCCACTTCGGATCCGGATGGCCGGCGTCGACGTAATAGACCCCGGACCAGTGATTGCGCGCGTGACTGTGCGGCTGATGGTAGCTGCCGTGGCGCGAGACATTGGCCCAAGAGCTCAAGGCCATTTCAATCTCAAAGGGTTTGCCGCCGGCGATCACCGTCATCATGTTGCGGGCGGCGGCTTCGAAGCTGCTCTTCAGCACGGCGAATTCCGCCTGCGGCCAGTCGAGCAGGTCGTCGCTCGAATGCCAGCCGCCGACGTTGCTGCGCGAGTTGCCCGGATTGGCTACCTCGTTTTCGAGAATGGCGCGCCGCAGGCCGGGATTGATCTCGTCGCACTCGGCAATGCGCATCTGCGCGATCGGCGTCGCAAAGGCCATGAGCATGTCGCGGCGGGGATCGTAATCGAGGGCCATGTTTTTCCCGTCCAAAGGTGTTGCTGTCGTTGGATCTTTCTTTCTTGGGCCGCAGTCTAACCGGAACCTCCGCCGACAAAATAGACTCCTTACGTTTTGACGGGTCTTTCAGCCAACTCGCCGCGGGAGTCGCAATTGTTTCGCCGCGCGACGGCAACGCGGTAGTATGCGCTGCCGCAACCGGGATGCGGCGCAGTTTCCTTGCTTTATTGGAATGCCGTCAAATGGCGAATTGTGAAATAGGTCAGCATATATTACCTTTTATTTTCGACGCTGCTGGGTCGATTTGAAGGGCGATTAGGAATGGCAAAACACGCGGTTTCCCTCGACGACAAGTATGCGCTCGACTCCGGCCGGGTTTTCCTCACCGGGACCCAGGCGCTGGTGCGTCTGCCGATGATGCAGCGCCAGCGCGACGTCGCGGCCGGCCTCAACACCGCCTGTTACATCTCGGGTTACCGCGGCTCGCCGCTCGGCGCCGTCGATCAGCAGATGTGGCACGCCAGCCGCTTTCTCGAGACCAACCACATCCTTTTCCAGCCCGGCACCAACGAGGACCTTGCCGCCACCGCCATCATGGGCACCCAGCAGGGCGTCCTCTTCGGCGACAGCAACTACGACGGCGTCTTTGGCATGTGGTATGGCAAGGGCCCCGGGGTCGATCGCAGCGGCGATGTCTTCCGCCACGGCAACCTGGCCGGCACCTCGCCCAACGGCGGTGTGCTGCTGGTCGCCGGCGACGATCACACGGCCAAGTCCTCGACGACGGCGCACCAGACCGAATACGCCTTCGTGGACGCCATGATCCCGGTGCTCAGCCCGGCTGGTGTGCAGGAGTTTCTCGACCTCGGCCTCTACGGCTGGGCGTTGAGCCGCTATTCCGGCTGCTGGGTTGGCTTCAAGGTGATCGGCGAGACCGCCGACACAACGGCCAGCGTCTATGTCGACCCGCGGCGCATCGAAATCGTCACCCCGAACGACTTCGAGATGCCGCCCGACGGCCTGCACATCCGCCATCCCGATCCCTTCCTGGCGCAGGAAGAGCGCCTGCACCGCTACAAGGTCAACGCCGCCCTGCATTTTGCCCGCGCCAACAAGCTCGACCGCGTGGTCTTCGGCGGCGCCAAGCGGCGCTTCGGCATCGTTACCCACGGCAAGTCCTATCTCGACGTGCGCCAAGCCCTCGACGATCTTGGCATCGACGAAGCCAAGGCCGCCGAAATCGGCCTGGCCGTTTACAAGGTCGGCATGACCTGGCCGCTGGAGCGCGAGGGCATTCGCCAATTCGCAGAGGGCCTGGAAGAGATCCTCGTGGTCGAGGAAAAGCGGGCGCTGCTCGAAAACCAGTTGAAGGAACAGCTCTACAACTGGCGTGCCGACGTCCGCCCACGGGTCATCGGCAAGCATGACGAAAGCGGCGCGTGGATCCTGCCGTCGACGGACGAACTGACACCGGCGCGCATCGCCCGGGTCATCGCGCGGCGCATCGAACGCTTCCATGCCAGCGAGACCATCGCCGAACGGCTGAAGTACCTCGCCGCCAAGGAAGCGGCGTTGAGTCAGGAAAACGCGCCCTTCAACCGCGTGCCGTGGTTCTGTTCCGGCTGTCCGCACAACACTTCGACCAAGGTGCCCGAGGGCAGCCGCGCCGTCGCTGGAATCGGCTGTCACTTCATGGTGCAGTGGATGGATCGCTCGACCGCCACCTACACCCAGATGGGTGGCGAGGGCGTTACCTGGCTCGGTCAGGCGCCGTTCTGCAAGACCAGGCATATTTTCGCCAACCTCGGCGACGGCACCTATTTCCATTCCGGCCTCATGGCGATCCGCGCCGCCGTCGCCGGCGGCGTCAATATCACCTACAAAATCCTCTATAACGACGCCGTCGCCATGACCGGCGGACAGCCGCACGACGGCCCGCTCGACCCGGCGATGATCACCCGGCAGATCCACGCCGAGGGCCTCAAGCGCATTGTTGTCGTCACTGACGAGCCCGAAAAATATGCTATCGGCACCGCCTGGGCGCCCGGTGTCACCATCGAGCACCGCGACGAACTCGACCGCGTGCAACGCGAGCTGCGCGAAATCGAAGGCGTCACCGCTATCGTCTATGACCAGACCTGCGCCGCCGAGAAACGCCGCCGCCGCAAACGCGGGCTGTTTCCCGATCCACCCAAGCGCGCCTTCATCAACGACCTTGTCTGCGAAGGCTGCGGCGACTGTTCGGTGCAGTCGAACTGCGTCTCGGTGGCGCCCCTGGAGACCGAGTTCGGGCGCAAGCGGAAGATCGACCAGTCGAGCTGCAACAAGGATTTCTCCTGCCTCAAGGGTTTCTGCCCAAGCTTCGTGACCGTGCACGGCGGCGAGATCCGCAAGGCCAGGAATGACGCCGGCAGCGCGGTTTCAGGCGACGAGTGGGGTGAGCTGGCCGAACCGGCGGTGCCCGAGCTGACCGCTCCCTTCGGCATCGTCGTCACCGGCGTCGGTGGCACCGGTGTGGTGACCATAGGCGCGCTGCTCGGCATGGCCGCGCATATCGAGAACAAGGGCTGTTCGATCCTCGACATGGCTGGCCTGGCGCAGAAGGGCGGCGCCGTGGTCAGCCATATTCGTCTGGCGCCGAAGCCCGAGGACCTGCATGCCGTGCGCGTTTCGGCCGGCAGCGCCGGGCTGCTTTTGGGCTGCGACCTGGTGGTGGCGGCCGGCGACGACGCGCTTTCGAAGGTCCGCGAAGGCGAGACCCGGGTGGTGATCAACAGTCACGAGGCCATGACCGGCGAGTTCACCCTGTCGCCGGATCTGGAATTCCCGGGCAAACGACTGCGTGACCGCATCAGCCAGGCGGCCGGAGCGGACGCCGCCGACTTCCTCAACGCCACGCGCCTGGCCACGGCGCTGATGGGCGATTCCATCGCCACCAACCTCTTCATGCTTGGCTATGCCTGGCAGAAAGGCGCCGTGCCGGTTGGCCATGCCGCCCTGATGCAGGCCATCGAACTCAACCGCGTCGCCGTCGAGGCCAACCAGCGGGCTTTCCTCTGGGGCCGCCGCGCCGCCGCCGATCCCGCGGCCGTGGCCAAGCTGGCACTGCCGCCGCAAGCGGGGCGGACGGCGGCCGAGGCGGTTGGCTTGGCCGACATCGTCGCCCGCCGTGCCGAGTTCCTGACCGCCTATCAGGACGACGCCCTGGCACGACGCTACACGGATCTGGTCGCCCGCGTCGAAGCCGCCGAACGGTCGTTGGCACCCGGTCACGACGGGGCCGGCAACGGACTGGCGCTGGCCGTGGCGCGCAGCTATTTCAAGCTGCTCGCCATCAAGGACGAGTACGAGGTGGCGCGTCTCTATGCCGCCCCCGAATTCGAAGAGAAATTGCGCCAGCAGTTCACCGGCGACTTCAAGCTCAGCTTCCACCTGGCACCGCCGCTCTTCGCCCAACGCGATCCGCAAAGCGGCCATCTAAAGAAGCGCGAGTATGGTGCCTGGATGTTGCCGGCGCTCAAGGTCCTGGCGCGCCTTAAGGGGCTGCGCGGCAGCTTTTTCGATCCTTTCGGCCACACCGCCGAACGGCGCCTGGAACGCCGCCTGATCGACGACTACGAAATTCTGGTCGGGATCCTGCTGCGGGGATTGAACGGCGACAACCACGCCGTCGCTGTCGAGCTCGCCGCCCTGTCCGGAAAAATTCGCGGCTACGGCCACGTCAAGGAAGCGTCGATTGCCACGGCCAAGGCGCGTGAAAGCGAATTGCGCGCTGCCTTCGAGAACCCCGGGCAACAGCGCCGCGCCGCCGAATAGGCGGAAACCTCACCCGCCCATGGCTTGGCGGGCCAGCGCCTTGTATCTCACACGCCTAACATGGAGCCGCCGAATGCGCGCGGCAGTCTGCGCCGGGGATCGGGACAAGCGTCCGCCTATTCTGTGTAATGCCCGAATCCGGGTCTGACCCGGGCGTGGTGTCCTGTGTCCTGCTACGGTGGGACTTAGCCGGTAGCTGTAATTAAGTAACGTCTAAATAATATGACTGCCAAATCGCCGGGCGATGTTGATGATCACTGGCATGACGGCGCGCGTGCGCTAGAGTGGCGTCATGGTTCAATTCTCCGTACTCGACCTCGCCTACATCGGCGAAGGCTTTACCCCGGCCGACGCGCTGGCCAACGCACGCGACCTGGCACAGCACGCCGAGGCCGCCGGTTACGCGCGCTTCTGGCTGGCCGAACACCACAACCTCGCCGGCATCGCCAGCGCCGCCACCGCCGTGTGCATCTGCCACGTCGCCGGCGGTACCAAGACGATCCGCGTCGGCGCCGGCGGCATCATGCTACCAAATCACTCACCGATGGTGATCGCCGAGCAGTTCGGCACACTGGCGACGCTGTTCCCCGGCCGCATCGACCTTGGACTGGGCCGGGCACCGGGCACGGACCAGCGCACGCTGCGGGCGCTGCGGCGCGGCCCGGACTCGTCGGACCATTTTCCGCAGGACGTGGTCGAGCTGCAAGCCCTGCTCGGCCCGCCGCAAGAGAACCAGGCGATTCACGCGATTCCCGGTGAGGACACCAACGTGCCGCTGTGGATTCTGGGCTCCAGCCTATACGGCGCCCAGCTCGCCGCCATGCTTGGCCTGCCCTACGCCTTTGCCTCGCACTTCGCGCCGCAAGCGCTGATGCAGGCGGTGTCGATCTACCGCGAGCGGTTCGAGCCATCGGCGCAGCTTGCCAAGCCCTACGTGATGGTCGGCTGCAACGCCATCGTCGCCGACACCGAGGACGAGGCGAGGCGGCTGTGCACCACGCCGCAACCGCAGTACACCCGCATGGTGCGCGGCACCCGCGGCCAGCTGCCGCCGCCGGTCGACGACATCGTGAGCTTCTGGTCGCCGACGGAAAAGGCGCAGGCGTCGTCGATGCTG
>JAJFGM010000474.1 GCA_021776145.1 Kiloniellaceae bacterium
GCCCGGTCGCCGCAAGAACCCGCTGGCCGGGCTTGCCGGCGAAGAGCCGTCGCAGCCCGCCGCCGCAGCGTCCAGCGTTGGCGACACCGCGCGCGTGGTCGCGCTGCCGCCGGGTGCCGCCGGCCCGTCTCCCGGGGCGCCGGCGTCGAAGCCTTCGCTGCCGGGCACCAAAAGGCTGGGCGATGCCCTGGACGAGCTGATGACCGAGAATCCGGTGGTGGCGCGGGTGAACGGTTCGGAAATCCTCTGGGCCGACGTCATGAACTCGGCGCGCGACCTTCCCGATCGCTACCAGTCCCAAGTCGAGGTGATTTTCCCCGCCTTGCTTGATCGCCTGATTGACCTGGAACTGCTCTCTACGGCGGCCCGCGCCGATGGACTTGACGACGAGGCCGAGGTGCGGCGGCGGGTACGGGACTTCGAGTCCCAATTGCTGCGCGAGCTCTACCTCCAGCGGCTGTTGGCGGATCGCTTGAGCACGAACCGCCTGCGCCAGCGCTACGACCGGATCGCGGCGGAGGTAACGGCGCGCCACGAAGTCCGGGCACGGCATATCCAACTCGAGACTCGGGAAGAGGCGATTTGGGTTATTAACCAGCTCAATGAAGGCGCCAATTTCGCCTGGCTTGCCAAGCAGAACTCGACGTCGGCCTCGGCGGAACGTGGCGGCGACTTGGGTTACTTCGATCCGTCGCGCATGCCTGCGGGGTTTTCCGAGGCGGCCTATGCTCTGGCGGAAGGAACCTATAGCCAGGATCCGGTCGAAACGGCCTTTGGTTGGCATGTCATCGAGTTGATCGACCGGCGATCCAACGATATGCCGTCGTTTTTTCAACTGCGCGATCAGTTGCGCGAAGATTTGGCCAAGGAAATCGTCGCCGAGATAGTCGGCCGCTTACGCGGCGAAGCAGATCTGCAGATTTTTCCCGACGAGCCCGACCTCGCGCCCAAGGCCGCCGAAGACGACACCGAGTCCATGCCCGGAATCACCAACTAACAGCCTCGTTTCCGCTGGAAGGATCGCCGGGGATTGGCGGTTCCCAGCCCTTTCGTGGCTGATAACCTGAATTTTGGCGCGGCGATCTTTAGATGCCGTAAGCCATCACGCGCAAGTGACAACGGGGGGCGCGGCGACAGCCGCCGGTAAGCTTGAACTTGCCGCCGCCGCGTGCATGATGCGTCTTTATTCGAAGGATCCGGTGCCGGTTCTGGTCACCGTCGGAAAAGGAGACCCACCGTCATGTCCAAGAATTTCGCAATCGCCGCGGCCCTCGGCGCGGCGCTCATTTTCGGCCCCATTCAAGCCATGGCGCAAACGGCGAGCGAGCCCGCGGCGGCGGGTCAGGAAGACAGCGTGGTCGCCACGGTGAACGGCAAGGAAATTCGTGCATCGGAACTGATTGAAGCCGTGCGGCAATTGCCGGCCCAATATCAAACCAACCTTAAGGCCGTGATGCCGGTGATTCTGGAGCGCTTGGTTGACATGGCGCTCATTGTCCAAGCCGGGCGCGAACAGGGCTTGGCGTCGGACCCCGAGGTGTTGCGGCGCATGGCGGAAGTGGAAACCCAGGTCATCCGCAACACCTATCTGGAACGTGTTGTCGCGGCCGGGGTAACCGATGCGGCCGTCGAGGCGCGCTATCAGGAAGTGGTGGCTTCGCACGGGGGCGAGGAAGAGGTGCGTGCCCGTCATATTCTTCTGGAGACCGAGGAGGCGGCCCTCGAGGTCATTGCCGCACTCGACGAAGGCGGCGATTTCGTAACCTTGGCCAAGGAACATTCGACCGGGCCCTCCGGCCCGCAAGGCGGCGATCTCGGCTACTTCACGGCGGGCGCCATGGTGCCGGAGTTCTCGCAGGCGGCCTTTGCCATGGAAGCCGGCAGCCATTCGAGCGAACCGGTCAAGTCGCAATTCGGTTACCACGTCATTCTGGTCGAGGACAAACGGCAGACCGCGCCACCAGCGCTGGCGATGATCGAGGTTAAGCTGCGCGAACAGATGACCGCGGAGATGGTCGATCAAGAGGTCAAGAGCCTGCGGGAAGGCGCCGCAATCGAAGTAAGCCCGGCGGAAGATCTGTCGGCGCTTGAGGGACTGGTCGCCGAATAGACATTTCCAGCCGAGTCGCAGCATGAAATTGAAGAAATCGCCCCTCGCCCCGCGGAGCTTCCCGAAATTGCCGCCCCTGCCCGGCGCCGCGCTTGCGGCGCGGGCTTGCGGCGTCAAGTATCGCGGGCGCAACGACGTCTGCCTCATTGCCTTTGATCCGGGGACCACGATCGCCGGCGTGCTGACGCGCTCGAAAACGGCTTCGGCCGCCGTCGACTGGTGCCGTGCCGCATTGAGGGGCGGACGCGCGCGGGCGGTGCTGGTCAACTCGGGCAATGCCAACGCTTTTACCGGTAAGGCCGGCAGCAACTCTGTCGATCGCGTCGTCAAGACGACCGCGGCGGCGCTGAAATGCAAGGCCGGTGAAGTCTTTGTTGCCTCTACCGGGGTCATCGGCGAGCCTCTGCCCGATGCACGCATCACCTCCGCTCTCAAGCGACTGAGCGCCGATCTAGCGGCCGATAACTGGAAAGCCGCGGCGCGAGCCATCATGACCACGGACACCTATCCCAAGGGTGCCACCAGAAGCGCGATGATCGGCAAGCAGCAGGTGACGCTGAACGGCATCGCCAAGGGGTCCGGCATGATCGCGCCCGACATGGCGACCATGTTGGCTTTTGTTGCCACCGACGCGAAGGTCCCACAGGCTTTGCTGCAGCGGCTCTTGGCCCAGGCGGCGGATGCCTCGTTCAACTGCATCACGGTCGATGGCGATACCTCGACCAGCGATACCCTGTTGCTCGCCGCGACCGGCAAGGCCAAACACCCACGGCTGGCCGCTGGCCTGGCGCTTGGTGATCCGCTGCTGCGCGACTTTCGCCGTGCCTTGGGCGACCTGCTGCGCGACCTGGCCCAGCAGGTCGTGCGCGACGGCGAAGGCGCGCAGAAGTTCGTCACCATCGCGGTCCGTGGTGGCGCCTCGGGCCGAGCGGCGCGGCGCATCGGCCTGGCGGTGGCCAATTCGCCCCTGGTCAAGACGGCGATCGCCGGCGAGGACGCCAACTGGGGGCGCATCGTCATGGCCGTCGGCAAGTCCGGCGAAAAGGCCGACCGCGACCGACTTTCCATTTCCATTGGCGGGGTCGAGGTGGCGCGCAACGGCCAGGTCGTTGCCGGCTATGACGAAGCGCCTGTCGCGGAGCATATGAAAGGGCGCGAAATCGACATTGCCGTCGATGTCGGGGTCGGCCGCGGCCGCGCCACCGTCTGGACCTGCGACTTGACGCACGGCTATATCGACATCAACGCCGATTACCGCAGCTAACCCGCCGGCCGCGACCCGAGCCCATCGAGACCCGAGCCAGTCAAGACCCGAGCCTGTCAAGAAAAGCCCCGCCCTATGCCCGTAAGCCGCCCGCCTTCACACTCGGCGCCCCTGGATTCGACATCGAACGAGGCCGGCTGCTGGTCGGCCGTCGGGGCGGCGTCACAGCCGGAAAAACCCCTGATCCTGGTGGTTGCCGGGGCGCTGGTCGATGTTGATGGTCGCGTCCTCATCGCCCGCCGGCCGCTGGGCAAGGCGATGGCCGGTCTGTGGGAGTTTCCTGGCGGCAAGCTGCACCCGGGCGAAACACCGGAAGCTGCCCTGGTGCGTGAACTGCAGGAAGAGCTGGGAATCGACACGCGGCAAAGCTGTCTGGCGCCGCTGACCTTCGCGTCACACAGCTATGAAGATTTTCAACTGCTTATGCCACTTTTCGTCTGCCGCGTTTGGCGCGGTCAACCGCGCGCCCGCGAGGGTCAGGAACTGGCGTGGGTGCGGCCGCGGCGCCTGGGCGAGTATGTCATGCCCGCGGCCGATGTACCTCTGATCGCTGTATTGCGCGACCTGCTTTAGGGGCCTTTTGTTATCCGGCCCGCGCCAATTGCCCGCCGACCAATCATGGTCCAATCAATCATGGTCCAATAAATCATGGTCCAATCAATCATGGGCCGATCACGAGTCCCGCGGCTTGTCTCCGGTTTTGAGTTCTTCTGTGCCCAGGGCATCGGCGAGACGTGCCCGCGCGCTGCCCGGCGCCAACGGGCGCGGTTGCGAGGCGGCCGCGGCCCATGCCGTCAGATAGATGACCTCGAATGTGGCGTGAACCCGACCGTCGCTGGCGGCGACCCGCCGGCCGTAAATCTCGGCGGCGCGCAATAGGGTGCGGCGGCGCAAGGGGCGTCGGCGGCGTTCGCGCAGGGCGTTGCTCTGGCCCATGCCGCGCAGGTCGCGCATCAACTCCATGGCGTTGGCGTAGGTCACCGTGAGGGTGTCGCTGTCGGCGACGGGCAGGGCGAAGCCGGCGCGTTGCAAAAGGCTGCCGGCGTCGCGAATGTCGGCAAAGGGTGAGATCCGCGGGCTGGCGCCGTCTTCCTCGGCAAGTTCGGCTTCCAGCAGGGCGGCGCGCAGCTCGTGCAGTGTCTGGCCGCCGAACAGAGAGCCAAGGAAAAGCCCGTCGGGCCGCAGCGCCTGGGCAATTTGAATTAATGCCCCCGGCAAATCGTTGACCCAGTGCAAAGCGAGGGAGCTGAGAACAAGATCGAACGAGCCCGTGGCGAAGGGCAGAAACTCTTCGTCGGCCGCAACGACCGTGGTGTTCGATGCCGCCGTGCCAAGTGTTTTGGGGGCCGATGCCGTGGCGCATTGCGCCATGTTCGGCGAGAGATCGCTCTGCACGAGCGACCGGACGCCGCCGCGCTCGCCCAGCTGTG
>JAJFGM010000475.1 GCA_021776145.1 Kiloniellaceae bacterium
AGCATCTCGACGTAGGCGAGAAAATGATGTCCGAGGGTGACCGGTTGGGCCGCCTGCAGGTGGGTGTAACCGGGCATCACCGTGGCGGCGTGCTTTTCCGCTTGGCTGATGAGAGCCGACTGCAGGTCCCGCAACAGGCCATCCAATGTGTCGATGGCGCCACGCACCCAAAGCTTGAAGTCGGTGGCGACCTGGTCGTTGCGCGAACGCGCGGTATGCAGGCGCCCGGCGGCATCGCCGATCAAGACGCGCAGGCGCGCCTCGACATTCATATGAATGTCTTCGAGCTCGGCGGAAAAAACAAAGGTGCCGGCCTCGATTTCTCGCAATATTGTGTCTAGACCGCTGTCGATGGCCGCCCCATCTTTAGACGAGACGATGCCCTGCGCCACCAGCATTGCACAGTGTGCCTTGGACCCGGCGATGTCTTCGGCGTAAAAACGGCGGTCGAAGTCGATCGAGGGGTTGATGCGCTGCATAACCTCGGCCGGGCCCAGGCTGAATCGCCCGCCCCACATGGCATTGGCCTGGGACTTCTGGGGAAACGCAGTCCGAGGGTCTTTCGAATCGGATGTCATGCTGGCTTTCAGGACGCGGAATTGACAGTACAGGTTGAGCGGCACAGAGGTGACGGAATGCGCAGATTTTCTCTTCTTATGGCGACCCGGGCGGCCTTTGTCACCCTTCTCTTGAGCTTCGCTCTCACGGGACTGGGTCAGCTTGCGCCGGCGGTGCTGGGCCAGATTGCGCCCTTGGTGCTGGGGGCACATCAATCCGCCGCCGCCGAGGGACCACCCCTGGCGGGAATCTTCGCCGAGAATTTTACGCCAACAAGACCCGCCGAGCCAGCGCCGGCGGTCAGCTTCACCGACCTCGCGGGTCAACCGCGGACGCTCGAGGACTTCAAGGGCAAGGTGGTGCTGCTGAACTTTTGGGCGACCTGGTGCGCCCCTTGTGTGCGCGAGATGCCGTCACTCGATCGGGTCCAGGCGAAACTCGCGAATGAAGGACTCAAGGTGATCGCGCTGTCGATGGATCGCAAAGGACGCGAGCTGGTCGCGCCGTTTATGAAAAAGCTGGGCTTGGACGATCTCCAGGCCTTTCTCGACCCGCGTGGCAAGGCGGCGCGTGCCTTCGGCGTGCGCGGTTTGCCGGCCAGCTACATCATCGACGCCGAGGGCCGGCTCGTGGGCAGTCTTTTGGGACCGGCCGAATGGGACCAAGCCGAAGCCGTGGACCTGCTGCGTTTCTACCTGAAACAACTGCCGGGCGGCGATCAGCAGTCGGCCGAGCAGGGCGACTGAGTGGGGGTTCCTTGAGGTGGCGTTGTCGGGGCGATGCAATCCAACCGATAAAGCCGCGCTTGAGCAACGAGGAGAGGTGCCGTTGCAATGGCGTCAGGCCGACTTGCGCGCAGCTTTTTCTCCAACCGGGGCAGCGACACCGACCACCCGTTCGGCCGGAAAACGCAAAGTGACGCTGGCGCCGACACCGCGTTCGCTCTGCAGATCGAGATATCCGCCGTGCAGTTCGATCAGCGACTTGCTCAGCGGCAATCCATGGCCGGTGCCGTCGAACTGACGGCTGAGATCGCTGTCGATCTGCTGAAAGGGGGCCAGGGCCTTGGGAATGTCCTGCGGGTTGATGCCGATCCCGGTATCGATCACCTGAAACACATAGCCACTGTTCGCTCCGGCCCAGGCTTTCAGGGTCACTGCGCCGCCGGCGGGGGTGAATTTGATCGCGTTGGTCAGTATATTGACCAGGATCTGCTTTAACTTGCGCGGGTCGGCGTAGAGCGGCGGAAAGTCGGCCGTGACCTTCGACCGCACAGCGACATGACCTTGTTTGGCGCGGCCGGCGACCATTGCCATGGCCGACCGCGCGGCTTCCTCGACATCGATGACCTCTTCGTCAAGGTGCGCTTCGCCGAACTCGATCCGCGAGACGTCGAGGACATCGTCGATAAGGCCCAAGAGGTGCGATCCGGAGCCGTGAATGTGCCGGACATATTCGAGATAGGCCGTGTTGCCGAGGGGACCCAGCATTTCGTCCCTGAGAATCTGCGAGAAACCGATGATGGCGTTGAGCGGTGTGCGCAATTCATGGCTCATATTGGCGAGGAATTCGCTCTTTGCTCGGTGGGCCAGTTCCAGTTCCTGGTGTGCGACGCCGAGGTTCTCGGTTGTCGCCACGAATTGACGCCCCTGATCCTCGTAGATCCGCCACGAGTGGTCCAATTCCGCGTTTCGCAGTTGCAGTTCGTTCTCCGCCAGCTTGCGGGCGGTAATGTCGGTGTAGGTCGCAATAAATCCGCCGCCGGGAAACGGGTCGCCCATGATCTCCAGTACCGTTCCATCCAGGCGGACCCGCTCTATGCGTTGCGCTTCGAATTTTTTCGCCAGCGTGACATGCTCTTCGACGAACTTGTCGACATCGCCTGGTCCAAAGTCGCCTCGCACGGCGCGGAAACGGACCTGCGCCTCGAAGCTTGTGCCGATCGTGCCGAGTTTCTCGGGAAGCTCACGCAAATCAAGGAACATTCGGTTGGCGAAGACAAGCCGTAAGTCCGCGTCGAGTATCGTGATGCCTTGATCCAGGGCATCAAAACTTGAACGCAAAAGTTCGTCGAAGACAACGATCTGCCGTTCGGGCGTTCCTGATTTCGACATGCTCTCAAGACTTGAAATTGACGCCAAATTACACCTAATACGACGGGAATTGCCTACCCATTCTATCTGGGGTGAATTAGCATTTAGCGCGAAACGGCCTTAAATTTGCCTTAAGCGGTCGACGTAACCTCCATTGAGGCAATAGCTTCCCACGAAATTCGCCGCTCAGAGAAGGCAAGGACCAACCCCTGTCGCACCGCTGCCGGGCGGAGGGAATGTTAGGCGGTCCGCTTGGCGCCGCGACCGCCGGCTCGTCGCTCGTCCCCTGGAACGGGACGAACGAGCGAAGCCGAGGCAGTTGAGCTACTGCGTTGCTGACCTAAGCACCTCCGCCGACCTGTGATCGCCGCTTGCGATTCCATGCGATCCAGATCGGCTCTAGCCCGCGGAGGATCAGGTCTGCAGAATGATCTCCGGCAGATTCAGTTCGGATTTTGCCGGCGCCAACTCAGGCAGGTGAACGTCCCGACAGGGCAGGGTGCCGGGACGTGGATAGGGTTCAATTGATCGGCGAGAGAAGCTCGGGCGCGGTCACCAGTTGGCGCACGCCATGCGAATGGCTTTCATTGAAAACGTTGCCGTCTTCGGCCCATTTATAAAGCGAGCTCACGTCGATCCTCGCGCAGTGCGGACGCACGCTCCAGGTGACCTGAAGAGGTGAACAAGTCGACTGCGTGTATTTCGGCCCGGTCGTCGAGCCGGCGAAAACCACGGGATCACCGGTTCCGGTCGGCAAGGATTTCGCCTGATGGAGCCCGTCAACTTTGTTCCCGTCATAGGCAAAGTCATTGAAGCTGAGTTCCTTGGGGTCATTCACAACCATGAACACTTGGGTTTCAACGCGCAGCTCCGGGTTCGCGCAGGTATCGCTCAGGCATGAGCCAAGGCCTTCGCCCGGCGTCACATCACAGGACGTGTGAACCCAATGCACTTCAATCGTGTCGCCTGGCTTGATGCCATGGAAAGCACCGTGACCATCTGAGGGGTCTTCCAGTTCCGCCGCGGTGAGGCCGCGGGTTTCATTGCATTTAAAGCCACCATTCTCATCGTCGCCCGCAAAGACTGAGAACCCTGGTCCCATGTGTTCCGCGTTGGTGTGGGTGTGGATGTTGCACAGATTCATTTCGGTCGCCGCTGGCGCCAGCGTGAAAACTTGTGGATTGGTGCCGATGATACTCGAGATGTCTCTTGGCGTTTGGGGCCCGTATCCTGTGCAAATCTCTTGTGCCGACGCGGATGCGGCGACGCCTAGGACGACGCTCATGGCGAGTGAAGCCGCCGCGATGTTTCGCATGGTCATTTGTTCCTCTCAGTTGAATTGTGAAGCCGTCAGAATACCTATCACGGCAATCGCCGATTTGGTATCTGGCTAATTCGCTTGCCCATAACGTTCGTTATTGGAGTGCGCCTGAAAGGCTGTGCGATATCAGGCGTGTTGGTGCGATAAAACCCTGAAAATTGCCCTCCAGAGACCTTGCCGTTCATCACCTTATTCATTCATTTCCAGTCCTGCCCTAGGGCTGCAGCCCACTTTTCTCCCAACTTTTCCGCGGCGATCCAACAGCGATGGTGGTCTGGACGAGGGGGTCAAACCCTTGCCGTCGCGCGGCGCTTAGGGGTTGGGAATGGTTCCGCTCTTCGCAACCCGGTTCGAATCCGGTAGACCGGGAAATATCCAGCCGCCAGATGCGTCGCGACAGGCGACCGTGGGGAAGACCCAGTCTTCCCGATCGACGGTCCAGATCTGTTGATAGCGCCGGCAAGCGCCTTGCCCGTACCAATCAATTTTGTCCCCAGGCCTGATGACGACCGAGGGCGCGACCGCGGAACTGCGCCAAGGTTGTTCCTTGCCGCTCGGCAGGCTATCCAGGGCATGCTGGGTCGCCCAGCTCAGACCCGCCTGTGCCGCGGGCGGCCAGGCGTTCACAGCGGGTTGGATCGCAACCAGATCGACCGGCGGCTCATTTGAGCCCGAGGCATTGACGTCGAGCCGCCGTACATAGTGGCGCAGGGAAGGTGCGTAATACCAGGTGCGAACCAGATCAATCGAGCGATCCGCCGTGAGCCGATCGCAGATCAGTTTTTCGGTCGCGAAACGGCCGGCGACAACCGTCAGGACCTCGCGGCCGCCGCGCCGGCAATGCCAGTTTTCGTCGGTCTTGGCGACGCTTTGCGAATGTCCACGGTGATGCTTTCCGTCTTCTTCGTGACTCCACCAGGACAGTGGCGGCACGAGAAACTCGCGGCGATCGCCAAAGGTCTGACCCCTGGTCGGTCGCCGCCGGGCCTGCTCGCCCTCGGCGGCGGCAATTTCGAGGATTGTGCCATCCGAATAGAGGTAGCGGCTGCCAGCCAGTTGGCGCGGCTCGACAACGACCGGCTTGACTGGGCTGCTCGATGCCTGCGCATCCCCGTCGGCGAGCGCGGCGCTCTGCGTCGTGGCTGCGGCGTGAGCCGCCGCGGCCGTGGCTATTTCCGCCAAGAGCCGCCGCGTGATCCGCCCGTCGAAAGTTTGGCCGTTGGCTTGCCGATAGGCCTTGATGCTGCCGATTGTTTTGGGGCCGATCAAGCCGTCGACAGGACCGGGATCGTGGCCGGCGGCCCGCAGATGCTGTTGCAGCCGAACGACCAGCGCGCGATCCCTGAGCAATTCTTCCCGGCTTATTTCGGTTTCCGATGGCGTCGCCTGTGACGGCCCGACGACTGTCAAGGTTGGCTGCTCTTGCTCGGTTGGCAGGCAAGCGGATAGCCCAGGGAGCAGGCTTACGGCCAGCGCCACGGCCCGGATCTGCGGGGCCAGGCAGCGCAAATTCGCGCGATTCGGGCTCGTGTCAAAAGCGATCATGGCGTCCGATAATTGCAGAGCAGGATCAAGATGGCCGCGCTACGACATCACTTTTTGACCCCTGGGCGGTTAAGATTTCTTAAACCCTGACCCATTCCAGGGGTTTTGCGCCGTTTGGCGAGATCGGTCGACCCGGAAACGACACCCGGCTGGGGCCTTCAGCAGGAGTTCGGCCTAACCGGCCCGCGACCTGGCGAGGCGCTCCACGGCGCTCGGGTGTAGGCTGATTTCGGCCGGAAAGATTACGCGTACCGTGGTGCCTTGACCCATCTGGCTTTCCAATTCCAGGGTGCCGCCGTGGAGTTCGACCAGCCGCAGAGCCAGAGCCAGGCCCAGCCCGGTGCCCTCGTATTGCCGCGAGAGCGACTGATCGCTCTGGGTAAAGGGTTGAAAAATGCTCTTCTGCGCCTCCGGCGCGATACCGATCCCGTCGTCATCGACCTCCACGACCACGCCACCGGATGCGACCACCGCGCAGCTTACGTTGATCCGCCCACCTGCCGGCGTGAACTTGGTTGCATTGGAAAGGAGAACATCCAGAACTCGCCGGACGGCTTGCCGGCTGGCCAATATGAGGGGAATGTCCGGCTCGATTTCGGTCGTCAGGGTCAGCTCGGCTTCGTCCGTCTTCGCCCGCGCGGCTTTGCAGGCTTCGCTTACCACCTTGCCCATGGCCAGCCTGTCATTGTCGAGATCGAAGTTGTCGGCTTCCAGCTTGGTCAGATCGAGGATGTCGTTGATCAGGAAAAGCAGGTGATTGCCAGAGGCATTGATCTGTTCCACGTAATCGCGGTAGCGCTGGTCTCCTACCGGACCGAACATTTCGCTGGCCATGATGTCCGAAAAGCCAATTATGGCGTTGAGCGGTGTTCTAAGTTCGTGGCCGACCATGGCGAGGAAATCGGACTTTGCCCGGCTCGCCTCCTCGGCTTTTTCCTTGGCCTGGCGCAGTTCCTTGGTGCGCAGCACCACCGCCTGCTCGATGGCGCGTGTGCGGTTGCGCGCGGCAACGAGATGCTGCAGCAACATGGCTGTAAGGAGCA
This sequence comes from Kiloniellaceae bacterium, assembly GCA_021776145.1. Lineage (GTDB taxonomy): Bacteria > Pseudomonadota > Alphaproteobacteria > Kiloniellales > Kiloniellaceae > JAJFGM01. Next base: position 6,561 of record JAJFGM010000475.1, read on the forward strand.
GACCGAGGAGAAGGGTCAGCCAGGCGTCGAGCCTGATCGCTTCACTCTGCCAATTGCGGCCGGGCGCGATGACGATGGTCCATAGCTGACCGGCGATTGCATGGTGCCTCTCGACATGCAGACCAGAGGTCAGGTCGCCGTAGCTCGCCGTAGCGCCGCGCGCGGCGGCGGAAGACTGGGGCAGGTAGTGAAGCAGGCCGCCGGCGGCTTTATCGCCGCTGAAAATATAGACATCCATCCCGCCGAGTCCGTTGACCGCCGGCCGTACCGAATAGGCGAGGTTGCCCAGATTCAGCACGCCGCGGACAAATCCCAACAGGTTCTCGATACGCTCGGCCTGGCTCTCGGGCACGTTTTTTGTCGCATAGACAGGTTGTAGAATTGCCAGCTCCGATGGGCCCGGCGCGGTGGCCGACGTGCTTAGTCCTGTCACCAACATGCGGCCGGAATTGCGGCTGCGCGTAAGGATCGTGAGCAGACTCTCGTCGGTTGCGAGATCCCGACCTAGGTCGGCCTCGTTGCCATTGAAGGGCTCGACGAAGTAGATGGGAAAATGCTCGTGCCTGGGCAGTGCCTCGATGCGACCGTCGTTGCCATTCAGCCCCTCGCCGGCCATCTGGATGAAGCGAAATCCGAACAACCCATCATTCTGCGCCTGATCCTCGTAGGCCGCGCGCTGATCGCTGGGGACGCGCGGCACCCATTCGATCGCCCGCAGTCCTGGATGGCGAGGTAAAGCATCGCGGGCAAACTGAAAGAATTGCCAGCGGTTGATCTCGCTGGATGCCTTGAAGAAGGCGCCGGCCGATTTCACCACCTCGAGATGGCCGTCCAGGTCCTTGCTGATCGAGATCGCGTACTCTTGCGCCGGCCCTTCAAAGTCTTTGGCCGTGTTGGTCTTCTGCAGCGTTAAAACCAGGTAGAAAGCAGCAAACGAGAGACCGGCTCCGAGGCCCAAAACCAGCGCAATAGCCCAGGGGATGGCCCTGGGGATGGCCCTGGGGATGTTTCCGGGTAGGCGGATTGAGAGGGGCCAGGCGACAGCAGGTGGCCAGGTGATGCCGAAGGGTAGGGAGACCTTGGGCCGCCGCACCTTCTTCCATAGGCCGCGCTCGCAAAAGGAGCGGAAACCTGCAAGATCGATTATCGATCTCAGCATCTGCCCTACCATGCTCAGCTAGCGACAAGCCCCCACTATGGGGTCGGCGTGCTTAAGCTGGGTTTAATGGCGATGGGGAAAGTAAAGAGAGGTTGTCTGATGCCTCCGGCCGATACTGCCGGCCGATACCGCCGAAACTGGCCCGCCGGTAGGCATGCGGGGATTGTGCGGGTTAAAGATATTCTACGATAGGTTTATTTTTCTGAAATAATACACGCGAAGATAGATTTCGCGTAAGGCTGGCAATGGCGCCGACATAGAAACTGAAAAGCGATTTCGCCGCGACCGCGGACAATGCGCTGCGCGGTGCCTCAGCGCGTCGGGACGGGCACGTCGCCGGAATAGTCGTAGAAGCCGCGGCCGCTCTTCTTGCCGATCCAGCCGGCCTCGACATATTTGACCAGCAACGGGCAGGGCCGGTACTTGGTGTCGGCCAGGCCCTCGTAGAGCACGTGCATAACCGCCAGGCAGGTATCGAGGCCGATGAAATCGGCCAGCTCCAACGGTCCCATGGGATGGTTGGCGCCGAGCCGCATCGCGATATCGATGGAACTCACCGAACCGACGCCCTCGTAAAGGGTGTAGACGGCTTCATTGATCATCGGCAGCAGAATGCGGTTGACGATGAAGGCGGGAAAGTCCTCGGCTGTCGAGACGGTCTTGCCAAGCGAACCGGTCAAAGTCTTGATGGTGTCGAAGGTTTCCGGATCGGTGGCGATACCGCGGATCAACTCGACCAGCTGCATGAGCGGCACCGGGTTCATGAAATGCATGCCCATGAACTTTTCGGGCCGGTCGGTGGTCGAGGCCAGCCGGGTGATGGAAATCGACGAGGTGTTGCTGCAGATGATGGTCTCGGGCTTGAGCACCGGGCAAAGTGCCTTGAGGATCTCGCGTTTCAACTCCTCATTCTCCGAGGCCGCCTCGATCACCACGTCCGCGTCGGCAAAGATCTCCATGCCGCTGCCGACGCTAAGCCGGGCCAGGGCAGCGGCCTTGTCGGCCTCGTCGATGGTTCCGCGGCCGATTTGCCGGTCCATGTAGTGGCCGATGGTCTCGACCGTGGCTTTTGCCACCTCTTCGCTGACATCCGAGAGAACGACATTGTAACCGGCGAGGGCACAGACGTGGGCGATGCCGCCGCCCATCTGGCCGGCGCCGATGATGCCGATAGTCTTGATGTTCGGCTGCGTCGGGCTTTCGCTTTCGGGCATGGGACCAAGCTTCTGTTAAGTGTTGGACGCGGCGCCCGCCCATCGCGGTGGGCGCCTGCTTCGTCGTGACGCGTTCAGCCGTCGAGCAGGCTGTCGAACTCGGGGATGGCCTGGAACAGGTCGGCGACCAGGCCGTAGTCGGCGACTTGGAAGATCGGGGCTTCCTCGTCCTTGTTGATGGCGACGATGACCTTGGAGTCTTTCATCCCCGCCAGGTGCTGGATGGCGCCCGAGATACCGACCGCAATGTAGAGGTCCGGCGCGACGACCTTGCCGGTCTGGCCGACCTGATAGTCGTTGGGCACGTAGCCGGCATCGACGGCGGCGCGGGAAGCGCCGACGGCGGCGCCGAGCTTGTCGGCAACACTTTCGAGCATGGCGAAGTTTTCGCCGCTCTGCATGCCGCGCCCGCCGGAGATAACGATCCCGGCGGTGGTCAACTCAGGCCGCTCGGATTCGGTCAGGGCGTCACCGAGGAAACTCGACAGGCCGGCGTCCGCGGTGGCGGAAACGTCCTCGATCGTGGCGGAACCGCCTTCGGCCACCGCCGCATCAAAGGCCGTGGCGCGCACGGTGATCAGCTTGATGCTGTCGCTCGACTGTACGGTTGCCATGGCGTTGCCGGCGTAAATCGGCCGCACGAAAGTGTCGGGGCTTTCAATGCCGCTGATTTCGGAAATCTGCTGCACGTCGAGCAAGGCGGCGGCGCGCGGCAAGGTGTTCTTGCCATAGGTCGTGGCCGCCGCCAGCACATGGCTGTAGCCGGACGCAAGCTGGACGACGAGGGGTGCCAGGTTTTCCGCCAGATCCTTGGCATAGATCGCGGATTCGGCGAACAGCACCTTGGTGACGCCGGCCACCTTGGCGGCTTCGTCGGCGACGCCGCGGCAACCTTCGCCGGCGACCAGAATGTGAACCTCGCCGCCAATGGCTTGGGCGGCGGTCACGGCGTTGAGCGTGGCGGGGCGCAGGGCCGTGTTGTCGTGTTCGGCCAGGACGAGGATGCTCATCAGATCACCTTCGCTTCATTCTTGAGTTTTTCGATCAGTTCGGCGACGGATCCGACGATAACGCCGGCCTGACGCGCCGGCGGCTCGACGACCTTAAGAGTGGTCAGGCGCGGAGTCACGTCGACGCCGAGTTCTTCCGGGGTCAGCGCGTCTATGGGCTTTTTCTTCGCCTTCATGATGTTCGGCAGCGAAGCATAGCGCGGCTCGTTGAGACGCAGGTCGACGGTGATCACGCTGGGCAGCTTGAGCTGCAGCATTTCGAGACCGCCATCGACTTCGCGCGTCACCTTGACGCCACCATCGGCGACTTCGATCT
>JAJFGM010000476.1 GCA_021776145.1 Kiloniellaceae bacterium
GAGGACCTTTGCAATAGATTGCGTCGCGACCGGGAGGCGCAGGTCGATTATCTCGATCGCGCACAGGCGATCGAAGATGAGCTCAGTCTACCGAGTATTTGCCACGACATCGAAGACCTAGGGGTCAAGGATACCTTTCCATTTGAAGAGCGTAGCTTCCTAAAACGAGCAGTGGCGGCATTGAAGGACGACAGGCTCGACGATGCGCGCGCCATCGCCGAAAACCACGCCGACTCCGTTTGGGTTGGGAAAGGCGAGAGCCAGGCGCAGTGGGGCTTGGTCCGGGCAGCCCTGAATCTGTTGGAAGCCTGCGATGATCACCTCAGAGAACTCGGCAGTCACAGTCGGAGCCAGAACTCAATCATCGACTACTATCTTTCCAGCCTACGCGAGGTGGATCGACATCAGCGGGAGTTTGAGCAAGCCGTTGGTGACAGCCTCGATGTCGAATTCATGCATGAGATGATCGACAGTGTGCAAGGCAGGTATCGCAGTCTGGCCGAGAAAGTGCAGTTGGTTTTCACCAAACATCTGGAAACTGCCGGCTGGCCGCCCACCGGCCGCTTGGCCAACGCCGATGTGTTCGACCGGTTGGTGGCGCCGGTGCTTGTCGAGAGCGGCCGCAAGATCGCTTTCGTCCTTGTCGATGCCTTGCGGTATGAACTTGGCCTGGCGCTGCTTCAGCAGCTCTCGGACGATGAGAACGTGGAGCTTGAAGCGGCATTTGCCCAGTTGCCCAGTATCACGCTGGTCGGAATGGCAAGCTTGCTGCCCGGAGCGGGTAGCGAATTGAGGCTTGTCCGTAAGGACGACGGCTTCACGGTCAAGATTGGCGATACTGTTGTTGGCAATGTGCGGCAGCGTATGGACGTGTTGCGCCAGCGCTATGGCGACAGGTTTGCGGAGTTGCAGCTTAACGATTTCGTCCGCTCCAAGAAGGAGCTGGCGCCCGGGGTTGATCTGCTTGTACTGCGCAGTGTCGATATCGACAGTCATCTCGAAAACAACGCCGATACGACACTCAGCCTCATTCACGACACGCTCAAGCGGCTGCGCCGTGCCATTAACAAGTTGAAAGACGCAGGCTTCCAGCAAGTGGTCGTCGCTGCCGATCATGGCTTCTTTCTCAACGCCCAGGCCGAGGCGGGCGATGTCTGCTCTAAGCCTGCCGGCAATTGGCTCAATGTTCATGACCGCAGCTTGCTGGGCGACGGCGCCGAGGATGCTCACAATTACTCGTTGCCGGCTGAGAAAGTCGGCATAAAGGGCGATTTCGCTCGGCTGTCCGGTCCGCGGAGCATGGCGCCCTATCGCAGAGGCCTTCTCTATTTTCACGGCGGCGCCTCGCTGCAGGAACTCATCGTGCCGGTGCTGACAGTCCGGCTTCAGACGAAGCAGCCTGAGGCCGCCGAAGCAGAGGTCCACTTGAATTATCGCAACGGCGCCAAACGGATCACAACGCGCCTGCCAGTTGTCGATATCACATTGGAGAGCGACGACATGTTCGCGCAGGATCGCGACTTCGAGATCCTGCTCGAAGCCCATGACAAGAAGGGCGAGGTCGTCGGCGAGGCAAAACCAGGCGGGCCGGTCAACCCTGCTACCGGCACAATCAGCCTGCGCCCGGGCCAGCGCGTTCAGGTCACGCTGAAGATGAATCCAGACTATGAGGGCAAGTTCATCGTCAAGGCTCTCAACCCCACCACTTTCGCTGCCTATTGCGACATCGAACTGGAAACGGATTATGTTGTCTGATGGAGATGGACGCGCTTGACCAGAAGCTGAACAACGCCTTCGACGGGCGGGTTGTTCGTAAAGATCTGTTGCACCGGATCAAGAAGGGCACGAACGTCCCCACATTCGTGTTGGAGTTTCTGCTGGCGCGCTACTGCGCGAGTAACGAGCCGGCTGAGATCCAGGCCGGCATGGAAGCGGTTCTGGCAACGCTGCACGACAACTATGTGCGGCCGGATGAGTCCAACGCGGCCCAGTCCAAGGTTGCGACCAAAGGTAAGCACCGCTTTATCGACAAGGTACATGTGCGCTACGTCGAGAAGGAAAAACGCCATTGGGCGGCGCTTGAGAATTTCGCCTCGCAGCGCATTGCCATTGGCGAGAAGTTCTATCGCGACAACGACCGACTGCTCGAGGGTGGCATTTGGGCCGAGGTCACGATTGCCCATAATGACGTCGATGCCGACAAATATGCCTTCTATGTCGAGGACCTGCGGCCGATCCAGCTCAGCCGCTTCGATTTCGCCCAGTATGGTGAGGCAAGAGCCGCCTTCAGCCGCGACGAATGGCTGGATACTGTGCTGCGCTCCGTCGGTCTGGAGCCCAGCAAGCTGAGCCAACGTTTGAAGTTTCACTTCGTCGCGCGTCTGGCACCGCTGGTGGAAGCTAACTTCAATTTTATCGAACTGGGACCGCGTGGCACCGGCAAGTCCTACTTCTTCAGCGAATTTTCTCCCTACTCGACGCTGATCAGCGGCGGCCAGGCGACCAAGGCGATCCTGTTCTACAACAACGCTCGGCGAAAAATCGGTCTGGTCGGATTCTGGGACACCGTCGCCTTCGATGAGGTCGGTGGGATCAAAGTGAAAGATCCCGACACCATCCAAATCATGAAGGATTTCATGGCCAACGGCCGCTTCTCACGCGGCGTCGAGGTCATCGCCGATGCCAGTATGGCGTTCGTCGGCAACATCGACCAATCCATCGAACAAATCGTCAATTCGACGGAATATGACCTGTTCCTGCCGCTGCCGGAGCAGTTCGACCTGGCCGTGATGGACCGCTTCGCCTGCTATTTGCCGGGCTGGGAAATGCCTAAGAACAGCAGCGAGTATCTCACCAACCATTATGGCCTGATCACCGACTTCCTGGCCGAGGCCTATCACCATCAGCTCAAGCACAACAGCCGCTTCGAAGAGGTGAGCACTCGGATTAGGCTTGGCAGCCAAGTCGAGGGACGCGACGAAAAGGGCATCAAGAAGACCGTTGCCGCGTTTCTAAAAATCCTGCATCCGGTAGCCGCACCAAGCGACGAAGAGTTTGAGGAGTATGTCGCCTACGCCATCGAGGGTAGG
>JAJFGM010000477.1 GCA_021776145.1 Kiloniellaceae bacterium
ACGCTCGCGCTTTACGTCCTGCTCGGGACCATTCCCCTGGGTCTGGTCGGATATTTTTTCCGCCATGACATCTCTCGCCATCTCCACAACATCGAGGTGGTGGCCTGGGCGACCATAATCTTCGGTGTCGTTCTTTACATAAGCGACCGTATCGGCATGACGGTTCGGCGGGTCGAGCACATGACGGTCGGCGCGGTGCTGGCGATCGGTATCTGTCAGGTTCTCGCACTGATCCCAGGAACCAGCCGCTCTGGCATCACAATGACCGCGGCCCGGTTCCTTGGTTTCGAACGCGCCGAGGCGGCGCGCTTTTCGATGCTGCTGGCAATTCCGGCCATTATCTTGCCGGGTCTATTGGCCGGTAGCGAGCTTTATGCGTCCGGTCAGGCCGCTCTTGGACTCGAGGCTGCTATTGCCGCCGGCATCGCCTTTGTTTTTGCCTTTATCAGCATATTCGCGCTGATTGGCTGGCTCCGGCGATCCAGCTTCACACCCTTTGTCGTCTATCGTCTGGTGCTTGGCGCGGCGTTGCTCATATGGATCAACGGCGGCGTCTGAGCGGCAAAAACCGTGCCTGGTCGGCAGTCGCATAATTTTCAGGGTCGACGGCCTTAGGCCGTTCGTACAACCGTGTAGCGGCCGCCCGGGCGGTATTGATCCAGATAAGTCGGCAAGATGAGCTCCAAGCCGGTCGGCTCGACGCCGAGGTCGGCAAGACCCGCGGCGCCCTCGGCGACCACGTTGTCGCAACGCAGCATCTTTACCTGATCGCGGGTCAGCAGGGGAATCGGCATGAGTTCGAGCAAAGCCGCTTGGGCCATGGCGAGACCGAAGGGCAGCGGGATCAAGAGTCGGCGCCGGCAAATCTGTCGCAACATGATCTGCAGCATCTCCTTGAAGGTGTAGATCCGGGGCCCGCCCAGCTCGTAGGTTCGGCCGCGGCTGGCAACCTCGTCGAGGGCGCGCAGCGCCGCCGCCGCGACGTCACCGACGTAAACCGGCTGAAAGCGGGTGTGGCCGCCGCCGATCAACGGCAAGGCGGGGGATATGCGGCACAGTCCGGCAAAGAGGTTGAAGAGGTTGTCCTCCGGCCCGAAGACGACACTGGGACGAAGGATCGTGGCCTCGGGAAAAGCCGCACGCACCGCGTCCTCGCCGGCCCCCTTTGAGCGCGCATAATCGGCTTCGGCTTGTTTGTCGGCACCGATCGCCGAGATGTGGACGAGGCGTTCGGCGCCGGCCGTGGCCGCGGCCTTGGCGATGTTCTGCGCCGCGGTGACATGCACGGTGGCAAAATTCTGTTCGCCGCGCTCGTAAAGAATGCCCAGCAGGTTGATGACGGCCTGGCTGCCCTGTACGACGTTGCGAACGCTTGCGGCATCCTGGGCCTTGACGCGGATCAGCGAAATCTGTCCGACATCGCCCAGCGGTTTCAGGAATTCCGCTTGCGACGGACGCCGGACAGCAACGCGGATCACCCAGCCGGCCTTGGCCAGGGCGCCAACCAGGTGACGTCCTATGAAACCGGACCCGCCGAATACCGTGACGACCTTCGCCATGAATTCCTGTTCCTTCTCGAAGCCTGAGCCGGGCCGCCGCCGAGTCCCGCCGCACACAGCCTGACATAGACGACCTGATGCCTTATATACAAAGACGTTGCTCAAGTTGACAGTCCCAATTCACCGTCTATCTTGGGGGCTCTGTCGAGGGTCCGCGTGGCGGCGCTAAGGCACGCGACCGCCGCCGGCGACGCGGCCTGCAAGCGGGCCGGAATTCGGACCCGAACTGGAGTCTGAACTGGGGCCCGGATTTAGGATGAAAAGCGCGTGCAAACACCGGACATAAAGCTGCACTCGGGCGATTTGCCCGAGGGGATCGACTTCGGCGACGTCGTGGCGGTCGATAGCGAAACCATGGGTCTAAATCCGCTGCGCGACCGGCTTTGCCTGGTCCAGCTTTCCGCCGGCGACGGCACCTGCCATCTGGTGCAGTTCCGCGACGACAGCTTCGAGGCGCCGCGACTGAAAGCGCTTTTCGCCGACCCCGCAGTCACCAAGCTGTTTCATTTCGCGCGTTTCGATCTGGCGGCAATCGAGCACTATCTCGGCGTCATCTGCCGACCGGTCTATTGCACCAAGATCGCGTCGCGCCTGGTGCGCACCTATACGGACCGGCACGGACTGAAGGATCTGTGCCGCGAGTTGCTTGGCCAGGACATGTCGAAGCAGCAACAGTCGTCGGACTGGGGTGCGGCGAAGCTCTCCGACGAGCAACTCCGGTATGCGGCTTCCGATGTGCTGTACCTGCACAAACTGCGCGCCCGTCTGGACGAGATGCTGGCGCGCGAAGGACGCGCCGAACTGGCCCAGGCCTGCTTCGAGTTTCTGCCCTACCGGGCGGCTCTCGATCTCGCCGGTTGGGCGGATGAGGACATTTTGGCGCACAGCTGACGCCTTGGAGCGCTGCGGGCAACGACCGCTGGCACTCGCGGCGGCTGCTTGCGAAGTCGGCGCGACTGGCGTATCAGCCGCGGCCAGGCGTAGAGTAGCTAAATTCAGGAGACCCTTATGAAAGCTCAGGCCATGAACTCCGGGGACGAAGCGACGCCAGATCTCGCTGTTGCGCGGCGCGTGCTCGACCTGGAGTCCAAGGCGCTCAAGGCGGTATCGGAGTCGCTGAACGGCGATTTCGTCACCGCGCTCGATCTGCTGTCGGCGGTCGCCGGCCGAGTCGTCGTCACCGGCATGGGCAAAAGCGGACACGTGGCGCGCAAGATCGCCGCGACCTTGGCCTCGACGGGGGCGCCGGCGCAATTTGTTCATCCCGCCGAAGCGTCGCACGGCGATCTCGGTATGATCACGTCGGAGGACGCGGTCATCGCGCTTTCGAATTCCGGCAACACCGCCGAATTGAATGATGTCATCGCCCATTCCCGGCGCTTTGCCATTCCGCTGATAGCCATAACCGGGGGGCCGGCCAGCACGTTGGCCGAGGGCGCCGACGTCACGCTGAGCTTGCCGAAGGCGCCCGAAGCCTGTCCCATGGGGCTGGCGCCGACATCGTCGACCACCATGATGATGGCCTTGGGCGATGCCCTTGCCGTTGCCCTGCTGGAGCGACGTGGCTTCTCGTCGCGGGATTTCCAGGCCCTGCACCCCGGTGGATCGTTGGGCCGAACCCTGCTCCGGGTCGTGGAGATCATGCACGGACCCGAGGAATTGCCGTTGTGCGGGCTTGAGACCTCGATGGCCGATGCCATCCTCGTGATGACCGAAAAGACTTGGGGCTGCGCCGGCATCACCGATGCCGGCGGCAACCTCGTCGGGATCGTTACCGATGGCGATTTGCGGCGTCATATGCAGGGAGATCTGCTGGATCGCTCGGCTGGCGAGGTCATGACCGCATCTCCCAAGACGATCCGTCCAGAAGCGCTTGCCGCCGAGGCGCTCGGCGTGATGAATGCCAATTCGATCACCTCCCTGTTCGTCGTCGAAGAGGGCCAACCGATCGGTATCGTGCGCCTGCACGATTGCCTGCGGTCGGGTATTGGCTAAATGGCAGTGACGCGGACCATGACGAAGAGGCAACCCGAGAGCGGGCACGCGCCGCCCCCGCCGCGCCAGCCGCCGCGGTTCTCGGGACGCAACCCCTACAGCGTCTTTGTCAGCTCGATGAAGGTTTTATTGCCGGCCCTGGCCGCCGGCCTGGCCATCCTGGTCATGGCTTGGCCGCAATTCTCGGCCAAGGACACCGGCTTTCGCATCGAGACCATCCGCGACGCGGCCCGCTTGGCCAAAGACCTCAATATGATCAACGCGCGGTTCAGCGGCATCGACGAGACGAACCGCCCCTATACCTTGACGGCGGACATGGCCAGCCAGTCGCCGGACGCCGAGGATCTGGTCAATTTGCAGTTGCCCAAGGCTGATATCACGCTGCAGGACGGCACTTGGCTGGCGATCAATTCGCAGGTCGGTCGGTATAATCGCAAGACCAAGATGCTCGACCTCGATGGATCGGTTAACCTGTTCCACGACAAGGGCTTCGAGATGTTCACCGACACGGCCCATATCGATCTCGATGCCGGGCGCGCGGAAGGCAATCAGCCGGTCACCGGTCAGGGACCGGCTGGCGAGTTGAGCTCGGAGGGTTTCCTGATTCTCGATCGCGGCGCCACCATCGTCTTCACCGGCAAGGCCAGGTTGCTGCTTTATCCCGGTGCCAGGGAGACGCTGCAATGAAACGCGGCGCATGGCTCGCCATTTGTTTCGGTATCGCCGTTCTCGCCGGTGCGCCAGCCCTCGGGCAAGGCCTGTCCGAAATCGGAAAGAGCGACGAGCCGCTGGAAATCAACGCCGACGAGGGCATCGAATGGCACCGCGACATCAAGACCTACGTCGCCCGCGGCAACGCGCGCGCCGCCAGCGGCGACCTTGAGGTGTTTGCCGATGTTTTGACGGCGCACTACCGCGAGGGCCAGGATCAGTCGTCCGAAATCTATTTGCTCGACCTCGAGGGCAATGTCCGCATCGTGTCGTCGAACGAAACTGTCTATGGCGACCGTGGCCAGTATATCCTCGACGAGCAGCGCATGGAGCTGCACGGCAACGGCCTGAAGATGGAAAGCCACGACAAAGTCGATGTCATCACCGCGCGCGACAGTCTCGAATATTGGGAAGCCAAACAGGTCGCCGTGGCGCGCGGCAACGCAATTGCCCGGCACGAGGACAAGGAAGTCCGCGCCGACCTGTTGGTTGCCTACCTCAAGCCGGACCAGAACGAACAGCTCGAGGTGCGCCAGGTCGTGGCGACGGGGAACGTGCGTATTCGCACACCGACGGACTATGCTGTTGGCGAGTCCGGCGTGTACTATGTCAAGGAAGAGGTCGCCACGCTGACCGGCGGCGTCAAGATCACCAGGGAAGAAAATCAAATGAACGGCGAGTATGCCGAAGTCAACATGAAGACGGGGATCAGCAAACTGACTGGCGGTCCGCCGGGGCAGGAGGGCAAGGGCCGAGTGCAAGGCCTGATCCTGCCGCGCGCCAAACCGAAACAGTAGCAGTAGCGTGGATTGAGCAATCTGGCGCGGTAAGAGTTTGGATGTCGTATGAGTAAAACAAAGAAGAACGAAACGCCCGCCGGCGGGGCAGCGTCCGACAAGGTCACAGCCCTGGAGTCGCGACAAAGCCCGCGCTTGGTTACCGACAACGCCGGACTGATGGCGGTCAACGTTGGCAAGAGCTTCAAGAAGCGGCCGGTGCTGCGCGGCGTTACCGTGGCGCTGCAGCGCGGCGAAGCCGTCGGCCTTTTGGG
>JAJFGM010000478.1 GCA_021776145.1 Kiloniellaceae bacterium
GGCGACGATGCCATAGAAGCCATCGCCGACCTCTCGGCCGAGATCAACAGCTCGGTGGAGAACATTGGCGCCCGCCGCCTGCATACCGTCTTGGAAAAGCTGCTGGAGGAAATTTCCTTCACGGCCACCGACCGCGGCGGCGAAACCATCGTCATCGGCGCCGCCGACGTCAACGACAGGGTCGGCGAATTGGCAAAGAACGCCGATCTCTCCAAGTTCATCCTCTAAACCGCCCGCGCCCGACCTTAAAACCGGCACACCCCTGCCCGAGCTTTAGGCGTCGGTGTCCTCGGAGATCACCGCCATCAGGCGGGCAATGACTGCGTCGTCGAGATCGCCGATCACCTCGGCCAAGCGATTGGCGAAGCCGGTCGCGGCCGGCGACAAGCCGGCGGTGTCGACCACAACGCGTGGGTGCGACAGGTCGGCGAGGCGCTGAAGCTCCTCCGCCTCGTCCCAGATGATGCCGAGGTATTGACAAACCCGGTGCACGAAACGCCGGCTCGGCCTACCTCGGTGCCCATGTTCCATGGCCGAGAGATAGGCCGGCGAAATCTGCAGGCCGGCGGCCATGTCCTTCAGTGCCAGGCCGCGTTGACCACGGATCTCCCGCAGGCGTTCGCCGAAGGGCGTCATTCCGGCCCCTCGCCGCCGCGATCGCCTTCCCACAAACCGTGCCGGCGGTGCCAATCCTCGATCGAGAGCTCCGGGTACTCATCGGCGCCGGTTTCACCCCGCTTCGCCGAGACCTCTACCCAGTTGGCTTTCGACTGCAGCATGATGTGCACGTTGTTGGGCGCCGGCGGCAGATCGCTGTCGATGGCCGACGCAAAGGGGTGCACCAACTCCGGCCACCGCGGGTCGAAGACATAAAGGGCCGAGCCACAATGCTTGCAGAAGTAACGCTGTGCCGGGCTCAAGGCGTCTGGGTGACGCGCCGCCAAACGGACCCGGTACATGCTCAGATGCTCTTCGCCGTCGATCTTCAATGTCGCCGCGTCACCGGATAGATTGATGGCATAGCCGCCACCGCCGGCGGTCTTGCGGCAAATCGAGCAGTAGCAGCGCATGTAGGGAACCGGCCCGGAGGATTTTAAGGTGAAATTGACCGCGCCGCAGTGGCACGACCCGTCGAGTTGGCGCATGGCGGACCTCTTTTTGAGAATTAACTCAAAACGAGTTTAAATGGCCGGCCGGAGTCTTGCCAAGAGGATTTGAGGCGCACGCGTACAACACGGCCACTGCAGCGTCGTCAGAGTCGGTTGCGTTTCAACAGCACGTAGAGGGCGCCACTACCGCCGTGTTTTGGCTGGGCAAAATCGAAGGAGAGAATTTTGTCCCGGTTCGGCGCCTGGTTGAGCCAAAGCGGCACCTGGCGGCGCAGGACTCCGATCTCTTCCGGCAGGCGGCCCTTGCCGGTCCCCTTGCCCGTGACGATCAGAACGCAGCGCCGCCCCTGCGCGGCCATGCGTTCGATGAAACGGTTGAGGGAGGGGTGCGCCTGCGACTGGGTCATGCCATGCAGATCAAGTGTCGCCTCGATTGGCAGTTTGCCGCGACGCAAACGCTCGGCCTTACGACCATCGAGGCCGGCTGTGTTGCCGTGGGTCAGGGGTGGCGGCGGCGCGCTTGGGCGAACATGCACTTCGCGGGCCGGCCGCGCCTCCGTCCCAGGCCGAGAACCTGTCGGTTTGGCGGGTAGCGGGTCGGCATCGATTTTGCGACGTTTCAAGGGCTCAATGCCACGCGTCGCATGCAGCCAAAGATCCAAGTCGCCGGGCTGCAATCCGCCTTTTCGGTTACGCTTGCTCATCTCCGTCTAATCCGTTTGGCCCGTCTAATCCGTTTGGTCCATCTAATCCGTATGATCTTCGATAAGAATGATGTGCAGCTGTCTTGGGCCGTGTGCGCCGAGCTGCATGGTTTGCTCGATATCGGCTGTGCGGGACGGGCCGGAGATCAGGTTGACACTGCGTGGCAGTCCAGCCTCCGCCACCGTAACGCGCAATCTATCCCAAGCTTCTTCGTAGCGTCCAACCATGTGCGAGGTTCTTGCCACGACGACATGGGTTTCAGGCAGGAAACAAAGGCTGGTCGGGCTGTCGGCGGCGGAGTGCAACATCAGCGTTCCGGTCTCGGCTATGGCGGCAAATGCGCCGGTGACCGAAACCGCATCGTCGGCTTCGGCGCGGCCGCTGCTGACCTCCAGCATGGGTTGAGACGACCAGTCCAATCCTTCGTTACCCGGCCCGCCGTTTGCGAGGTCCGGCGCCAGTTTCAGCCGCGACGGCAAATTGTTGGCTTTCAGGTAATCCGCGACGGCTTGCGGCACCGCCTGCAGGGTAGGCACGCGGGTCACGCTGGCCGAGAGCTCCTTGGCCATGGACTCGAAGAGGTCGACCTGTTCGGCCAAGGGCAACTGCGCGCGCGCCGGCTGCGGACCGCGCGGCCGCTCGGTCAAGCGCGCGGCCACACGTTCCTTCGCCCTGGTATCGTCGGGGTCGCGTTTGAGGGCGCGCCGCAGGTTTCCGAGAATGGAGTCACGTGCCGAGGTCACGACTCGCCCCCTTCCCGTGACCGCCAGGCCCAGAGCGCCTGGCCCAGAGCGCCTGGAATGTCGATCCGTGTGGCGCCGGGAAGTCCCGGTAGCGCGTCCAACCGCCGGCGAGGGGCAGGCGTGAGAAGCGGCCCCGCCGCCGCCCGAGCCGTGCCATAAGGCCAGCCTGCAGGCGTGTGCAGAACTGGTCCAGCCTGGGGCGCTTAGCCAGGAAAGCCCATATTCCCAGCGCGAAGCGCGCCACGCCCGGCGTCAGGTGACGTTCGAACTCGCGCTCGCGCCAATGCCGCATCATCTTCGGCAGGGGTATGCGCATCGGACAGACCGACTCACAGCGGCCACAAAAGGTCGAGGCGTTGGGGAGCTGTCCGGCTTCGTCAATACCGATGAGGGTCGGGGTCAGCACCGCCCCCATGGGCCCGGGATAGACCCAGCCGTAAGCGTGGCCGCCGACGGCGTGATACACCG
>JAJFGM010000479.1 GCA_021776145.1 Kiloniellaceae bacterium
GGCGCAGCCACAGCAGACCGTGCTCGACCTGGTGACCTGGATCCAGCGCCGCCTCGAGCCGGGCCTGAGCTACCGCTTCGCCTGTCGTGTCGGTATGTGCGGATCTTGCGCCATGACCATCAACGGCCGGCCGCGCTGGGCCTGCCGTACTCTGGTTCGCGACGTCATGCAGGGCCGCGAAGTCCGCATCGCGCCGCTGGCCAACCTGCCGGTCATCAAGGATCTGGCCTGCGACATGACGGTCTTCTTTGAAAAGTGGCAACGCGCCGGCGGCCGTTTCGTGCCGGGCGAGGGCGCCAGGGATCGATTCGCGCCCATTCAAACGGAATCCAAGGCGCGGCGCGCCGTCGACGCGGCCATCGAATGCATCAACTGCGGCATCTGCTATGCCGCCTGCGATGTTGTCGCCGACGATCCCGACTACCTTGGCCCGGCGGCGCTGAACCGGGCCTGGTCGCTGATCAACGACGAAAAGGACGGCGCGCGCGGGCCACGCCTGGCGGCGGTCGCCGCCGCCGGCGGCTGCGCCTCCTGCCACAGCAACCAGCAATGCAGCGCCCACTGCCCCAAGGGACTGAACCCGACGGCCGCGATCGCCGGTCTCAAGCGCACGCTGCTCGGCGCGCTGCTGCGCGGTGAGCTATGAGCGGCGTCGATTCCACGCGCGGGGCCATGGCGGCCGCTGACGGCGGGCGCCGCGAGATGCTGTTGTGGGGTCTGCAGCGCCTGACCGCGGTTTTGATGGCGCCGCTCATCCTGGTGCATCTGGCGACCATTGTCGCGGCGGTGCAGGGCGGCCTCTCGGCCGAGGAGATCCTCGGCCGGACACGCGGCAGCGGCCTCGCCGCCGCCTTCTACGGTGCCTTTGTGGTCTTGGCCGGCTTGCACGCCGCCGTCGGTGTTCGCGGTTTGCTGCGCGAGAAGTCCGGACTGCGCGGCGGTTTGCTGGAGCTCTTGAGCGCCGCCTTCGCCGCCGGCCTCGTCGTCGTCGGCCTGCGGGCGGTCATGGGGTTGGTGGCATGAGGTGGCGTGAGTCCAAGTGGACCGGCACGGACAGCCCCTATTGGGCGGCCAAGCTGCAGCGCGGCTCGGGCCTGTTGCTGGCGCTGTTCCTGCCGGCGCACTTCTGGGTCCTTGGACTGGCCCTGGAGGAGAGCGCCGCTTTCGACGGTTTCCTGGCCTGGAGCCAGCATCCGCTGGCCAAGCTCGGCGAGATGGGTCTGGTGATGCTGCTGGCGGCGCACCTGGTCGGTGGCCTGCGCATCCTGATGATCGAGTTCCTGCCCTGGCGCGACTGGCAGAAGAGCCTGGCCGCCCTGACAGGCGGCGCGGCACTGGTGGCCGGCCTGGCCTTCCTCATGGGGGCCTTCGCATGAAGGGCAGTGTAAATATCGAACAGGGCGAAAGCGACATCCTCATCCTCGGCAGCGGCGGCGCCGGACTCTTTGCCGCCATCCACGCCAAGAAAGCCAACCCGGAATTGTCGGTGACCGTCGCGGTCAAGGGGCTGCTCGGCAAATGCGGCTGCACGCGCATGGTGCAGGGTGGTTACAACGTGGCGCTGGAGGCCGGCGATTCCATCGAGCGCCATTTCATGGACACCATCAGGGGCGGCGCCTGGATCCCCGATCAGGACTTGGCCTGGCGCCTGGTCAGCACGGCGCCGGAGCGTGTTCTGGAGCTGGAGAACGAGATCGGCTGCTTCTTCGACCGCCAGGCCGACGGCAGCCTCGACGGCAAGCCCTTCGCCGGCCAGACCTTCGACCGCACCATCCACAAGGGCGACCTGACCGGCATCGAGATCATCAACCGCCTGGCCGAGCAGGTCTGGGCGCTGGACGTGGCGCGCCTGGAAGAGCATCGCGCCGTCGCCTTGATCCCCGCCGCCGGCGGCACCGGCATCGCCGGCGTGCTGATGATCGACATGCGCGGCGGCGGCTACCGTCTGCAGCGCGCCAAGGCGGTGCTGCTGGCGACCGGCGGCGGCCCGACCATGTACCGCTATCACACGCCCTCGGGCGACAAGGCCTGCGACGGCCTGGCCATGGCGCTGGAGGCCGGCCTGACGCTGCGCGACATGGAGATGGTGCAGTTCCATCCCAGCGGCCTGCTCGCCGGCCACGACACGCGGCTGACCGGCACGGTGCTGGAAGAGGGCCTGCGCGGCGCCGGCGGCCACCTGCTGAACGGTGACGAAGAGCGTTTCATGCAGAACTACGACGCGCGCGGCGAGCGGGCGACGCGCGACATCGTCTCGCGCTCGATCTTTCGCGAAATGCTGGCCGGCAAGACGACGCCCAACGGCGGCGTCTATATCAAGATGAGCCACCTCGGCCCCGATTTCGTGCGCAAGAAGTTCAAGGGCATGGTCGAGCGCTGCGCCGACGTCGGCTGCGACCTTGCCGGCGGCCTGGTCGAGATCGTGCCGACGGCGCACTACATGATGGGCGGCATCGAGGTCTCGCTCGACTGCGAGACGGCGCTGCCCGGCCTTTACTGCGCCGGCGAGGACAGCGGCGGCGTGCATGGCGCCAACCGTTTGGGCGGCAACGGCGTTGCCAACTCGACGGTTTTTGGCGGCATCGCCGGCGACGTCATGGCGGGCTGGGTGAAGGAGGGGCGCGGCTTCAAGACGCCGGACGAGGGCGCCGTCGAGGCGGGGCTGGCGGCCTGCGAGCGGCCCTTCGCGCGGCCGGCCGGGGATCTTGTCGCGCTGCGCCAAAGGCTGCTCGATGTCATGTGGAACGATGCCGGCATCATCCGTTCCGGCGCCTCGCTGGCGCGCGCCGAAGCGGCTTTGAAGGACCTGGGTAAGGACCTCGAGGCCTGCGGCCTGGGCGAAGCCGACCGCCGCTTCAATCTGACCTGGCACGACTGGATGAACCTGCGCTCGCAGATCGCCGTCGGCCGGGCCATCGTCGCCGCGGCAGCGGCGCGCGAGGATTCCCGTGGTGCCCACTACCGCGAGGATTTCCCCGCGACCGGCGACCTGCGGGCGACGTACTATACGCGGGTCGGGGCACGCGACGGCGGTTTGGCGGTGAGCCGCGCCGCGGTCGAGTTCACCCGCGTGCGTCCCGGCGAGACGGTGCTGCCCGACGACGAATTGATTGCCGACGACATCGCGGCCCTGGCCGGGCCGTGAGACGCCGGGCCGTGAGACGCCGGGCCTTGAAAGGAGAAGAGAGATGATCGCAGCCGGTCTGGTCGAAGAGACCGCCTTCGAGCTGATGCGCAAAGCCAGCATCGACATCCCCAGCGACTACCGCGGTGGCATCGTCGAGATGCTGAGCGACGAGCCCGAGGAGCTGGGGCAATTCGTGCTGCGGGCGATGATCGAGAACTGGGACGCGGCGGCCGCCGACCGGCGGCCGATGTGCGCCGACACCGGCCTGCCGCGTTACTACGTCAAGGCCGGCAACGAGGCGCGCATCGAAGGCGGCTTCGTCGCCCTGGAACGGGCCCTGCGGCAGGCGACGGCGGCGGCGACCGAGGCCATTCCGCTGCGCCCCAACCGGGTGCACCCCTTGAGCCGCAAGGACTACAACAACAACGTCGGCCAGCACGCGCCGGAGATCCAATACGCCTTTGAGCCCGAGGCCGACTGGGTCGACGTCATCTCGGTCCACAAGGGCGGCCTGTTCGGCACCGACTACCGCATGCTGTTTCCCGGCGACGGTATCGACGGCATCAAACGGTTCCTGCTGGACACTTTGGTGCAGTTCGGCCGTCGCGGCCTGGCCTGCCAACCGGCCATCGTCGGCGTCGGCCTCGGCGGCAACAAGGACACCGCGATGCGGCTGGGCAAGGAGGCGGCCTGCCTGCGCGTCGTCGGCGACCGCAACCCGGACCCGGAGATCGCCGATCTGGAAGACGAGTTGAAGGAACTCGGCAATTCCATCGGCCTCGGCCCCATGGGCTTTGTCGGCAGGTCCATGGTCGTCGACTGCCACATCGAGGTCGGCTACACCCACACCGGCGGCATGCCGATGAGCGTCCACACCTTCTGCCTGTCGTCGCGCCGCGCTTGTGCCCGCATCCACGGCGACGGCCGAGTCGAGTACCGCACCGATCCGGAATGGTTCACCCCCTTTTACCGCCGCGAGGGCCTGCAATGAACGAGCGAACCGAGCCCGCGACGCCGGGCAAGCGCAATGCGGGCAAGCGCAATACGGTGCGGCTGCAAATGCCGGTCACCGACGCGGCCTTGAGCGAACTGCAACAGGGCGACGTCGTCTACCTCGACGGCGTCGTCTACACCGGCCGCGAGGGCGTCTACAAACGCTGCGTCGACGAGGGCATAAAGCCGCCGGTCGATTTCGCCGCACTGAGCAACGTCAATTTTCATTGCTCGCCGGCCGCAGCCGTGAAGCCGGACGGCAGCTATGACGTCGGCGCCGTGACCGCCACCGCCAGCTTCCGTTTCGCACGCTGGATGGCGAGGTGGTTCGAGATCTCCGGCGCCAAGGTCATCCTCGGCAAGGGCGGCATGTCGGAGGAGATCTACAAGGAGGTCTTCGTGCCGCGCGGCGCCCGCTACCTGACCACCGTCGGCTACGGCACCGGCGCCCTGCTCGGCCGCGGCATCAAGAAGACCCTGGGC
>JAJFGM010000480.1 GCA_021776145.1 Kiloniellaceae bacterium
CTCGGGCACCGGCTTGCGGTTGTAATAGGCGAAGAAGACGCCGTGTGGCTGCATGAGGCGGCGGATCTGCGCCTGTGCCGTTGCATAGAGGACCTGCAGGCGGAAGATCTTGACGCCGCAGGTGGTCGATCCGGCGCAGCCGCCGACAAACATCAAGACCAGCAGCACGGCCATGGCAAAACCGCCCCACTGGCCATAGTCGGTGGTCGAAAAGCCGGTTCCGGTCATCACCGAAATGACGTTGAAAGTGCTGTAGCGGATGGCCGTCAGGGGCGCCATCAAGTCGGCGTGCCACAGCCACAAAGTCATCACCAAAATGGCCAGGGCGAGAATGGTCAGCATCCAGTGCACCTGGCTGTCGCGCAGGAACGAGCGCAAGTCGCCCCGGATCATGCGCAGATAAAGCACGAAGGGCATGCTGCCGAGGACCATGAAGATGCTGATCGCCAGGTCGACGCTGGCAGAATCGAAGTGTCCGACCGAGGCGTCGTAGGTCGAAAATCCGCCGGTCGCCACCGAGGTCATGGCATGGGCGACGGCGTCGAAGCCACCCAGGCCGAGGGTCCACAGGACCAGGGTGGCGATAATGGTGACGACGACATAGAGCACGATGATACCGCCGGCAATCTGCGCCGCGCGCGGCAGTACCTTGTCGGTATCGAAACCCTCGACCCGGAACAACTGCATGCCGCCGACCTGCAGGATCGGCAGCACGGCGACTGCCATGACGATGATGCCGACACCGCCCAACCACTGCAGGATGGCACGCCACAAGAGGATGCCCGGAGGCGCGTAGTCGAGACCGACGATGACCGTCGAGCCGGTGGTGGTGATACCCGACATGGATTCGAACAGGGCGTCGGTGTAGGTCAGGTCGAGTTCGGAAAAGGCGAAGGGCAAGGCGCCGAACAAGGCGATGACCAGCCACGCGAAATTCGTCATCAGGAAGGCTTGACGCAGCGAAAAGGCGCGCAACCGCTCGCGCGTCGTCAGCACCAACGAGACGCCAATGAAAAGCGTGACCGAAGCCGCGGCGGTAAAGACCACCCAGTCGGGATTGCCGGCGGCGGCGTCGGTGATAGCCGGGATGGTCATTGCCAAGGCGAGGATCGACAGCAGGATCCCGGTGACGAAAAGGACGGGGCGCAGCTCGATCATGCGCCGGCCCGGTCGGCGTCGGCTTCAGCCCTTTTCATCTCGAGCCCCACGCTACTCGGCCACGGCGTTGCCGCGCGCTCGCGATCCGTTCTCGTGCCCACTTGGCGACCGGTACAGGATTCATTCTCCCCAATGGGCTTGCACGGGCGATCGGAGTCCAGCCGCTAATAACCGATGGACCCCTGGGTGCCAGGATTGCCAATCAAAGCGAGAAACTCGCGCCGCGTCGAGTCGCCTTTGCGGAATCGGCCCAGCATGCGGCTGGTGACCAGCGTCGTGCCCGGTTTGTGAACCCCGCGCGTGGTCATGCATTGATGCGTCGCCTCGATGACCACGCCGACCCCCTTGGGCTGCAGCACCTCGTTGATCGTATTGGCGATCTGCACGGTCATTTTCTCCTGAATTTGCAGACGGCGGGCATAGACATCGACGACCCGCGCCAGTTTCGAGATGCCGACGACGCGGTTTTGCGGCAAGTAGCCGATATGGGCCCGACCGATGATCGGGGCCATGTGGTGTTCGCAGTGCGATTCAAAGCGGATATCGCGCAACAGCACCATCTCGTCATAGCCTTCGGCTTCCTCGAAAGTCTTCTGCAGGAACTCGACGGGGTCGGTGCGATAGCCGGAAAAATACTGCTCGTAGGCGCGCACGACCCGGTCCGGCGTGCCTGCCAAGCCTTCGCGCCGCGGATCGTCACCAGCCCAACGTAACAGCGTCTCGACCGCTTGCATGGCTTCGTCGCGGCTCGGCTGCCGCGGCCCGGACGCAGGGTTCGCCTTGTCCCCGATCGTACTGTGCCCGGTCGCCTCGTTCCCGGTCGCCTCGTTCCCGGTCGCATTTTTCCCGGCAGACGTCGGGAAGCTGCTGATTGAGGGCGTGGAGGTCACTGTTTCTGTCCTTTCGACAGTAAAGACCGGGTCGACAGCAGGGACCGGGTCGACCGCAGGGACCGGGATGTCTTCCGGTCGCCCGGCGGCTTCAGTTCAACTGCACGGTCTGGTGCGGACTGTCCAGTGAAAAAGCTGGGATGGCGACGTCGAAGCGCGTGCCGTCAATTGCCTGCATTTCGTAGGTGCCGACCATGATTCCAGACGGCGTACTGAGCGGGGTGCCACTGGTGTATTCGAAGGATTCACCCGGCGCCAGCGTTGGCTGCTCGCCGACGACGCCGGCGCCGCGCACTTCCTGCAGGCGCCCCAGGGAGTCGGTGATTTTCCAATGCCGGTTGAGCAATTGCACGGTCGCGTTTCCGAGGTTTTTGATCTCGACCTTGTAGGCCCACACGTAATGGCTCTCTACCGGAACAGATTGCTCTTCAAGGTAGATCGGCGTGACCGTGACCCGGATGGCTTGTGTCGTTTCGCTATACATGTCCCAAGCTTATTTTGGCGCCGGCCCGATCTCTTCGGACGCACCGCTGTTGCGGTCGGCCGCGATTTGCTCCCCTCCGGCCACTTCAGCGGCAGTCTAAGCGCGATCCGAGCAATTTACAAAGCAGCAGTACGGCCGGTTCGGGCGGCTTTGCCGGCTTTCTCGGAGCCGCCAGCAACGGAGTTTGCGCTAGATCTGCAGGATCGGCCCGCCGGCCTCGCGCGCATCGGCCGGATCGTGCGTGACCATCAGGGTTGGCAGGCCCTTGGAGCGGGCATGTTCGAAGACAAAGCGGCGAATGCGGTCACGCAGGGCGACGTCGAGCTTGGAAAAGGGTTCGTCGAGCAGCAAAGCGCGCGGGCGCGACAGCAGCGTGCGCATCAAGGCGACCCGCGCCCGCTGACCGCCCGACAGCGTCGCCGGGTCGCGATCGCCGAAATCGGCAAGTCCGCATTCGGCCAGAGCGGATTCGACCTCCGCGCCGCGAACGCGCCGGCCACGCAGGTTCGGCGGCAGGCCAAAGGCCAGGTTTTCCGCCACTGATAGGTGCGGGAACAGCAGGTCGTCCTGGAAAAGAATTCCCAGACGTCGCGCCTCGGGAGGCTGCCCGCCGATGTCGGCGTCGTCGAGCAGAATGCGGCCGGCGGTTTCGAACGCCGGATCCAGTGTGCCGCAAACGAAAGCCAAGAGACTCGATTTGCCGCAGCCGCTCGGCCCCATCAGGGTGACGATGGCGCCGGCCTCCACGGTCAGGTCGAGGTCCGAGATCAATGCGCGCCCTTCCAATCCCAGCGAGACCTGTCGCAGTTCCAGGCTGGAGGGCGGGTGCGGGGCTGCGGATGGGTCCGCGGGCGGATTTGGCACCGCGCTCACCGTCCCATGGCCTTGCGGTCGCGATAGAGCCAAGCCGGCAGGGAGAGCGCGACGGCAAATGCGATAAGCGGAAATGCGGCCTGGAGAAAGGCGTAGACCGAAATCGTCCGGCGGTCGGCGCCGGCTGCCAAGCTGACGGCTTCGGTGGTCAAGGTGACGAAGCGGCCGCTGCCGGCGAAAAGCGTCGGTAGGTATTGAGTGACGCTGACGGCGAAACCGACAGCCAGGGCGATGAGCGTCGGGCGTAGCAGCATGGGCAGTTTGACTGTCCAGAAGACCCGGTTTGGCGAGGCGCCGAGGCACAGCGCGGCGCGTTCATAACGCGCGTCGAGCGCGCGATAGCTGTCGGCCAGGGACAGGAAAACGTAAGGCAGGACAAAAAGCAAATGGCTCCAGACCAGCGCCACCCAGGTGCCGTCGATGCCGAGATGCAGAGCCAGAACTTGAGTGCCAAAGAGAAAGGCGACCTGCGGCACCAGAAGCGGTACGTAGAGCAGCCACAGGGTGCGCCCGCTGGTGCGCAGCCCATTG
>JAJFGM010000049.1 GCA_021776145.1 Kiloniellaceae bacterium
GCCGCGCTCGATGATTTCCGGCATCTGGCGATAGAAGAAGGTCAAGAGCAGCGTCCGGATGTGACTGCCATCGACATCGGCGTCGGTCATGATGATGACCTTGTGGTAGCGCAGCTTGTCGATGTTGAACTCGTCGCGCCCGATACCGGTGCCCAGGGCGGTAATCAAGGTGCCGATTTCATTCGATGACAGCATCTTGTCGAAGCGCGCCCGTTCGACGTTGAGGATCTTGCCGCGCAGCGGCAGAATGGCTTGATAACGCCGCACCCGGCCCTGCTTGGCCGAGCCGCCGGCGGAATCGCCCTCGACGAGGAAAAGCTCGGAAAGCGCCGGATCGCGCTCCTGACAATCCGCCAGCTTGCCCGGTAGCGAGGCGACATCGAGCGCCCCCTTTCGGCGCGTCAATTCACGTGCCTTGCGCGCGGCTTCGCGCGCCGCCGCAGCCTCGACCGTCTTGCCGACGACGAGGCGGGCTTCGGTCGGGTGCTCCTCGAAGTACTGGCCAAGCTTCTCGTTGACCACGCTTTCGACAATTGGCCGGACCTCCGAGGACACCAGCTTGTCCTTGGTTTGACTGGAGAATTTGGGGTCCGGTACCTTTACGGAAAGCACGCAGGTCAGACCTTCGCGCGCGTCGTCGCCGGTCAGCGACACCTTTTCCCTCTTCGCCAGGCCGGACGAAACGGCATAGGCGTTGACCTGCCGCGTCAAGGCGGCACGGAACCCAGCCAAGTGAGTACCGCCGTCGCGCTGGGGGATGTTGTTGGTGAAGCAGAGCACGGTCTCGTGGTAGCTGTCGGTCCACTGCAGCGCGACCTCGACGGTGATACCGTCGCGCTCGACGCTCATCATCACCGCGGGCGTGAACAGCGGGTTCTTGGTCCGGTCGAGATAGGCGACAAAAGCCTCGAGCCCGCCCTCGTAGTGCAACTCGACGATCTTCTCCTCGGCCGAGCGGTCATCGATAAGAAACAGCCGGACGCCCGAATTGAGGAAGGCGAGCTCGCGCAGGCGGTGCTCCAGGGTCGCGAAATCGAAGTCGGTGCGGGTGAAGGTCTTTGTCGACGGCAGGAAGGTAATCTCCGTGCCGGTGCGGTCGCCGCAGTCGCCCCGCACCGCCAGCTTTTCTTCCGCCTCGCCGTGGCAGAAGCGCATGAAGTGTTCCTTGCCGCCGCGACAGACGACCAGATCGAGCTTGGCGGACAAGGCATTGACCACTGAAACGCCAACGCCGTGCAGGCCGCCGGAGACCTTGTAGGAATTCTGATCGAATTTGCCGCCGGCATGCAGCTGGGTCATGATGACTTCGGCAGCCGACACGCCCTCCTCGGAGTGGATGTCGACGGGAATACCGCGGCCGTTATCGCGCACGGTCACCGACCCATCGCCATTGAGGATCACATCGATGCGATCGCAGTACCCGGCCAAGGTCTCGTCGATGGAGTTGTCGACCACCTCATAGACCATGTGATGCAGACCCGAGCCGTCGTCGGTGTCGCCGATGTACATGCCGGGGCGCTTGCGCACGGCATCGAGGCCACGCAACACCTTGATCGATTCCGCGCCGTACTCCGCGCTGCTGCCGTCTTCGTTCGGCTCAGACTTGTCGTCCATGACTTCCTATCCAGCTTTCTCTCTCCGCGGCTGGCGCCCTTGGCCAGCCGCAACACATTCCTTCATTCAGGCGTCGAGCGCTTCGCTTCGGACGATCTGCGCCTCTTCAATAGCAAAATACTGTGCCGCCTGTGCCAGCTCGGCGAACACCTTAAGGTCCGTGCCCGTCATCCAGGCCTGCGCGCCAAGCGCCAGGATCTCGTCAAAAAGCGCCTGCCGCCGCTGCGCGTCGAGATGGGCGGCAACTTCGTCCAAGAGCAGCAGCGGCGGTGCTCCGCGTTCAAGCGTCAAGAGACGTGCATGCGCCAACAGGATCGAGATCAGCAACGCCTTCTGCTCGCCGGTCGAGCATAACGCGGCGGCCTGATCGCGTTCGCCGTGGCGTACTTCGAGGTCGCTGCGATGGACCCCGTCGGACGCGCCGCCGACGGCGGAATCGCGCTTGCGCGCCATTGCCAGGCGCGCCTTGAACTCGTCCTCGGCTGCCAGCGCCGAGCGATCGGCGAGCCAGGATTCGACTTCGCATGCCATGCGCAGTTCGGCCACCGGAAAGGCGCTGACACCGCTCGTCACCGCCTTATCGAGGCGCCCGACCAGTTCACGGCGGGCGGCCGCGACGGCCACGCCGTGGCGCGCCATCGAATCTTCCAGCGCGGCGATCCAGTTTGCATCGGTGGCGCCAGACTTGAGCAGCCGGCCGCGCTGGCGCAATGCATTCTCGTAAGCGTTCATACGGCCGGCATGAGCCGGATCGAAACTGTAGACGAGGCGATCCAGAAAGCGTCGCCGCCCCGACGCGGCGTCGCGAAATAGACCGTCCATTTGTGGCGTCAACCAGACCACGGAAAGCGCCTCGGCAAGTGGCTGCTGTCCCCTGACGGCGACGCCGTCGATCCGCACCTGGCGCCGTTCACGCTTGCGGCCACCCTGTACCGTGGACGCCACCACCAGCCCGGTGCCGATCTCGCGCAGACCAAGAGGGGTCATAACCTCGGCGGCAACCGCCCAACCCCCATCTGGCGAGTCACCGCGGTCCCGCGGTTCGCTGGGATCTTGCGGGTCGCCGGAATCTTGCGGAACAACGGTCGGCGGCACCCCGTTGCGCTCGATCTCGCCGAGTCTGGCGCGCCGCAAACCGCGGCCCGGCGCCAAAAGGGAAACCGCCTCAAGCAGGTTTGTCTTGCCGGCCCCGTTCGGTCCGGTCAATACCACCGGCCGGGCGTCGCTTAAGACCTCACCCGCGGCATAGTTGCGGAAGCGGGTAACCGCCACGCGGCGAACCCACAAGGCACCCTGCCTTCGACCGGTCATCGCGGCATCCGACCCTTCATCGCCGGCACGGAATGACTCGGCTGAAGCGCGTCCGCCGTCCTCGGCGCGGGCAGCGAATCTCACCAATGCTGCGGCTGCCGCTGCATCTGCGAACCCCGCCCCTTACACCCGCATCGGCATGAGAACGTAAAGCGCGCTGCTGTCAGCGACCTCACGCACGATAGTCGGCGATGCGGCGTCGGCCATGGAGATCTGCGCAACTTCACCTTCGATCTGTTGCGCGATATCGAGCAGATAACGCGAGTTGAAGCCGATCTCGATGCTCGGACCACCATAGTCGACCGAAATTTCTTCCATCGCGCTGCCATTCTCGGGGCTCGTTGCCGACAATGTCATGGCCCCATCGTTGACCGACATTTTTACCGCCCGGCTCTTTTCCGACGAAATGGTCGACACGCGGTCCACCGCATTGGCAAAGGATCGGCAATCAACATCAAGGACTTTGTCGTTGCCGGTCGGTATGACCCGCTCGTAGTCCGGGAAGGTGCCGTCTATCAGCTTCGAGCTGAGGACCGTCGAGCCGAAGGCGAAACGGATGCGCGTCTCCGAAAGCGCGATCTGTACCGGCTCATCGCTTTCCTCGATCAGTTTGCGCAGTTCGGCAACAGCCTTGCGCGGAACGATGACGCCGGGCATGCCGCTGGCCGACTCCGGCAGCGGCATTTCAAAGCGAGCGAGCCGGTGCCCGTCGGTCGCCACGGCACGCAAAAGCGGCACTTTATCATCCTGCGCCGCATGCAAATAGATGCCGTTGAGGTAGTAGCGCGTCTCTTCCATCGAGATGGCAAAGCGGGTGCGGTCGATAAGGTTCTTCAACTCGCGGGACTGCAGAGTGAAGGTCTTTGGAAGTTCTTCGCTGCCGGTTGCCGGAAAGTCTTCCTTTGGGAGCGTCGCAAGGCTGAACTTCGAGCGCCCCGAGCGCAGGGTCAGCTGCGTGGAGTCGCCGCCACCGGCGATCTCGACCTCGGCGCCATCGGGAAGTTTGCGGACGATGTCATAGATCGTGTGCGCCGGCACCGTCGTCGCGCCGGGTTCAGCAATCGAGGCGGCGACTTCGTCGACAATGGTCAGGTCCATGTCCGTGGCGGTGAGCGACAGCTTGCCGTCGCCCGCTGCCATCAAGGCATTGGACAGGATTGGGATAGTGTTGCGTCTTTCAACGACGCTTTGCACGTGGGCGAGTGACTTCAAAAGAGTCGCGCGTTCAATTGTCAGCTGCATGATGCGATGAATCGTTTGCTGTCATAAAAAAGGATGGGTAGAGGGCGCCGTAACTTGAGCGATCTTGCCTCGCGGTACATCGTAACGTTGCGGTCGCGTCGACCAAGGACTTCAGGCTGCCGGCGCGTTCCAGAGGCCCTTCGCCCGCCGCGTTTCCGTTACCGGATCGCAACCTGTCGAAGGTCTGAATTCGCCAGCGACGGCTTCACTTCGGCCTCGCCCAGCCCCAGCCCGCAGCGTACATCGGAACCTTTGCGGTTCCACCCCACGACTACGGGACGGCAGTATAACACGTGGCAGCGTTTTGGTAAGCTTTAAGCGCCCTTTGGGACGATTTCTCCCAGCCGTCGAGAGGCGCTTCGAAAGCGCCTGTCGGCATCACCGCGGCGGCGTTTTTGCGACGGTCGCGGGGGTCTTCCGCGACCGTACCTATGGCTCATGCCTCGAGCATGCGGCGCAGCAGTTCGACATCCTCGGCGAAGCTGGAATCGGTCGCTTTGAGTTCCTCGATACGCCGCACCGCGTGCATGACCGTGGTGTGATCGCGGCCCCCGAACTTGCGCCCGATTTCG
>JAJFGM010000481.1 GCA_021776145.1 Kiloniellaceae bacterium
TTGGTGAGTTTCATCACCTCCAGCGGTTCGGCGATGATATCGCGAATGGTCATGCGCGGACTGAGCGCGGCATAGGGGTCCTGGAAGATAAGCTGACAGCGCTTGCGGTATTCCTTCAGATCGTTCGCCGACAGCGTCGCCAGGTCGTAACTGGTCTCCTTGTCGTTGTATTCGATGTGACCTTCGGTAATCGGCACCGCTTTCAGCAAGGCTCGCCCAAAAGTCGTCTTGCCTGAGCCGGATTCTCCGACGAGGCCGCAAAAGGTCCCCGTGGGAATTTCCATGGACACCTTGTTGACGGCGCGCACGTAGTGTTTAGGGCCGAACAGTTTACCGCCGATGGGAAAATGTACCGACAGGTCGCGGACGGAGATCAAGGGCTTGACGGTCACGCTGCTGTCTCCTCTGGCGAGGATACGGCGAAACAGGCGGCACTATGGCCCGCGCCGAGGTTTTTAATGGCCGGCAAGTCGACGTCGCACCGCCCGGCAATGAACTCGGGGCAGCGCGTATGAAAGACACATCCCGATGGTCGCTCCAGCGGACTTGGGATATCGCCGGCCACCGGGGTCAAGGTCGCGTCGAGATCGTCCAGACTCGGCAGGGCGTGCAGGAGGCCCTTGGTGTAGGGGTGCGCCGCAGATCGAATGACCTGGCGGACCGAACCGGTCTCGATGATGTCGCCGAGATACATCACCGCCACCCGGTCGGCGGTCTGGGCGATAACACCCAAATCATGGGTGATGAACAGAATTGCCATGCCGAAGTCGGCAACGAGGTCCTTCATCAGATCGATCACCTGCGCCTGAATGGTGACGTCGAGGGCCGTGGTCGGTTCGTCGGCGATCAAAAGCTTGGGTTTTGTCGACAAGGCCATGGCGATCATCGCGCGCTGGCGCATGCCGCCGGAAAGTTCAAAGGCGTATTGTTTGAAGCGCAGATCGGCGTCGGAAATGCCGACCCGCCGAAGCATCTCGATGGAAAACGACCTCGCTTCGTTTTTGCTCATCGAGGTAT
This sequence comes from Kiloniellaceae bacterium, assembly GCA_021776145.1. Lineage (GTDB taxonomy): Bacteria > Pseudomonadota > Alphaproteobacteria > Kiloniellales > Kiloniellaceae > JAJFGM01. Next base: position 1,018 of record JAJFGM010000481.1, read on the forward strand.
GCAACAGCAACTGCTCGACCATTTGATCGCCGATGCTGATGGCCGGGGCGAAGCTCGCCATGGGTTCCTGAAAGATCATGGAAATGGCGCCACCGCGAATCACCTTCAAGTCCCGCCCACTGGTCAGGGAAAGCACATCGATATCGGTGTCGTTTTCGTCGTCGCGCAGGGTAATCCGGCTATCGGGTCCATAGATCGTATTGCTGGCGTTGAGTTGCATCAGCGCTTTGGCCGTCACCGATTTACCCGACCCGGATTCGCCGACGAGGCCGAGAATTTCGCCTTCCTTCAACTCAAAGGACGCACCGTCCACGGCCGTGACCAGGCCCTCGTCGGTACGAAACTGGATCGTGAGGTTTTCTACGGAAATAAGCGGACGACTCATGATCAGTGCCCCGAATAGGGATCGGCCGCGTCGCGCAGACCGTCGCCGACAAAAACAAAAGCCAGCACCAGGGCCATGAAGAAGCCGGCGGGGATGAAGTACCACTGGAAGTTCAGCAGAACATCCACCTTGGTCACATTCTGCAGCAACACACCCAGGCTGTTCACCGGGTCTTTCAGACCCAGACCGATAAAGCTGAGCGCGGTCTCCGACAAGACCATGTAGGGGAACGAGATCACCAGATCGACGATGATGTAGCTGGAGAAACTCGGCAACAGATGCCGGCGGATGATATGGCCGGGCGAGGCGCTACACAGCTTCGCGGCGAGCACATATTCCTGCGACCGCTCGGTCAGCAGGTGGGTGCGTACGCGGCGCGCTAGCGTTGGCCAGCCGATCAGCCCCAGAATGACGGAAATAAAGAAAAATCGCGTCTCCGCGCTCCATTCGTCGGGCACCATGGCGGCCAGGGCCATGAAGAGAGGAATCGCGGGCACGGTGCGCACCGCGTCGGTGATCATTTGCAGTACGGAATCGGTCCAGCCTCCGGCATAGCCCGAGATGCCGCCGATGATCAAGGCGAGGACAAAACTGATGAAAACACCGATGGTGCCCACCGCCAACGACGTCCAAATCGCGAACATTGTTCGCGCGAAAATGTCCTTTCCCGCGGCTTCCGTGCCGAAAAGGTGGATCTTCCCCACATCCATGCCGAAAAGATGCCTGTCGATCGTCAAGGCTTTCCAGCGAATGTCGAAAGTATCGCCGGGCAGATCCAGATCGATATTTATGATGTCGAATTCCCAGCCCTTGGGGAAAAACACGACATAGCGACGCTGGTCTCTGTTGATCTTGGTGACCCAGCGGAAATTGGTCGCGGCGGATCGTTCGCGCACCAGGGTGTAGAGGAAGGGCCGCGCGGAAAATCCATTCTCGTCCCAGAATTTCGGGATCTGCGGCGCGCCGTTTTGATAGTCCTCGTCACGCCCGGCGATGTTCGGGTCGTAAGGCGCCAGGAAGGGCGCGCTGAGTCCCATGAGGATCATGATCAGCAGGATCACTCCCGCCGTCATCGCCGCGCGATTCTGTTTGAACCGCGCCCAGATCAGCGCGTACTGGCCAGCAGTGAAATAGGCTTCTTTGTTCTTGAGTTCGGCATCGGCGTCATTGACGCCCGCCGCCTCGATGGGTCTTGGCGTATCAACCATCACGCATTCCCCATTATGCCGCGGCGAACTCTCGGGTCGAACAGCGCCAGCAGGATATCGGTGAAGAAGTTCAAGCCGATGATCGAGGCGGTCAGCATGAAGATGATCGCGCCGGCGAGCTGCTGGTCGTTCGATCGGGCAAGAGATTCGAGCAAAAGTGCACCGGCCTCGGTCAGCGTCAGGATCAAGGCAATGATCGGTAACTCGTTGAACACCCGGTTGAGGTCAAAACCCAGGGAATTGATGATTGGCCCCAAGGCATGACGCGCCGGATAGCGCCAAAGCAAGCGGCGGCCGGACAGTCCCCGTGCCCGCGCCGCGGTGACATAGAGTTTACCGTATTCGTCGGACATCAGGGCGCGCACTGTCTGCAGGGCGAAAGCCGTTGCCGACCAACCGAGGATGACCACCGGCAGCCAGGCATGCGACAAAAAATTGATGACGCGGTCGTACGACCAATCGGCGTCGCGATACTCCTTGCTGAACAGGCCGGTCAGGCTGTCTCCGAAGAGTATTGTCGACGCCAGCATGATCATCAGCGCCAGCAGGAAGTTCGGCATGGCCAGACCAAGATAGGAAAAAAAGCGCAGAAAATTATTGAGAGTGGGTTTGTTCGTTGTCGCTGAATAGATGCCGACGGGAATGGCTATGATGTAGGCGAGCATCAGGGATGCCAGGCAGATACCGAGGGAAATCCAAAATTTGGTGCCGAGCAGGTCATTGACCCGCACCCGCAAGATGCAGGAGGTGCCGAAGTCGCCGCGCAGGAAAACATCAGAGACCCAGTTTACCCAGCGAACCACATAGGGCTTGTCCAGGCCCATGCGGATCTCTTCGTTGCGGATATCCTCGATCGTGATCTGCTCGCCCTGAGTATTCTTGAAGGCGAGATAGCGTTCCGCACAGTTTGCCGGAACCAGTTCCATCAAACTGAAAACGATAAAGGACACCATGAGCAATGTGATCATTGCCATGACGAACCGCACGCCCACGAAACGGCCAAACTCCAGCATGTTTGATTGCCCCCGAAACTCGTTACCCCAACAGAAACCTTTGTCCTCTTCTCAACGGCGAAAGAGG
>JAJFGM010000482.1 GCA_021776145.1 Kiloniellaceae bacterium
AGGAGCGCGTGGCGATGTGGGGTGGGCCCCCCACTAGCTACGCGCGACGCGGCCCTGGCAAAAATCCGCCCCGCCCCGAAGGGGTTCGGCCCAATTGGACCGCAGCCGCGTCGCTCGGCGTCGAATATGCTCAGCATGTCCTTCCTTCTCGCTTCTAACTGCGGGCCAATTTGACTCGAACCGAGGCCACGGCCTAATTGGCCACAGGCCCTAGGTCGCAGAATATTGAATAACCACGCCATGTCGGTCCCGCGGATCGTACGCGGCATTGGACAAAGCCGGTTCTCTTGTTGGAGGATGACCTTCACAGACGTGAATGTGTTCATTTGGCGGAGGCGTGACCATGACCAGCAAGAATCCGGAAACCATCGTTCTGCACGCGGGGCACCGCAAGGACGCGGCGACCAACGCCGTGGCGGTGCCGATCTATCAGACCACTTCCTATCAGTTCGACAGCAGCGAGCACGCGGCCAACCTCTTCGCGCTGAAGGAATTCGGCAACATCTATACCCGCATCATGAACCCGACCTGCGACGTGCTGGAACAGCGTCTCGCGGCACTGGAAGGCGGCGCCGCCGCGCTCGCGGTGTCGTCGGGGCAGGCAGCTTCGATGATGGCGGTCCAAAACATCGCCCATGCCGGCGACAACATCGTCTCCTCGACCGATCTTTACGGCGGCACCTGGAATCTTTTCGCCAATACCTTTTCGACCATGGGCATCGAAGTACGCTTCGCCGACCCCGCCGACCCCGAGAGCTTCCGCAAACTGACCGATGACAAGACGCGTGCCTATTACGCCGAGACCCTGCCCAACCCCAAGCTCGAGGTCTTTCCCATTCGCGAGGTGGCCAATATCGGTCGTGAACTTGGCGTGCCGCTGATCATGGACAACACGGCGGCACATGGCCTGTGCAAGCCCTTCGAGCACGGCGCGGCCATCATCGCCTCGAGTTGCACGAAATACATCGGCGGCCACGGCAACTCCATCGGCGGCATCATCATCGACGGCGGCAACTTCGACTGGGAGGCGCACAAGGACCGCTTCCCCATGCTCAACACGCCCGATCCGAGCTATCACGGGGCGGTCTGGACCGAAGCGGTGAAGCCGCTGGGACCCGTCGCCTATATCATCAAGGCACGGGTGACACTGCTGCGCGACTGCGGCCAGGCGATGAGCCCCTTCAATGCCTTTATGTTCATCAACGGACTGGAAACCCTGCCGCTGCGCATGGAGCGACACTCGCAAAACGCCGACAAGGTGGCGGCCTATCTCGACGGTCACGCCAAGGTCACCCGCACCATCCACCCGAGCCTGATGCAAGGCGAAGCGCGGCGCCGCGCCGATGCCTATTTGAAGGGCGGTTACGGCGGGCTCGTCGGGTTCGAAGTGGCCGGCGGGATCGACGGTGGCAGGCGTTTCATCGACGCGCTGAAAATGTTCTATCACCTGGCCAACATCGGCGATTCGCGCAGCCTGGCCATCCACCCGGCGAGCACCACCCATTCACAGCTCAATTCGGAAGAGCAGCTGGCGACGGGGGTCACCGACGGTTATGTCCGCCTCTCCGTCGGCCTAGAGCACATCGACGATATCCTGGCCGATCTGGAGCAGGCCCTGGCGGAGACGTAGCGTGCGATCGCTCTTGATTGAGGTAATCAAGAGCGTCAATCGACCTCTGACTTATTGAATAAGAGGCTGATTCACGTTTCATTTTGACTCAAAATGAAACGATCAGACTCTAGGTATTTCTATGTTCGCGAGTTGTAGGCGCTGTAAGGCGTGAGTTCGGGGACGTCCCAAGTTTCGGAGGGGACCTCTAGAGAGGGCAGCAGGCGGGCGACGACCTCGCGGCCCGCCGGCGGCGGCGGCAAGGCGCGTAGCCGCGCCGCCAATTCCTCGGCCGCGGCCGCCGCATCGAAGCGGGTCGGCCGGCCGGCCGCGAGCACCACTTCGCCGGCGACGAGCACCGTGTGGACGTCGCCGGCGGCGGCGCGGGACAGCAGCAGCGTCAAGGGCGCGACATCGGGCGCCAGCCAGGGCGCGGACAGCCGTTCGAGGTCGATCAGTACGAGGTCGGCGGCGGCGCCGGGGGCGATGCGGCCGAGGTTCGCCTCTTGCCGCAGCAGCTTGGCGCCGCCCGAAGTGGCCAGCCCGAAGATCTGCGCCACGCTCGGCGCCGGGCCGTCCAGCCGCGTGGTGCGGTTGAGGCGCAGGGCGAGGCGCATCTCGCACCACATATCCTCGTCGTCGTTGAGCGTGGTTCCGTCCATGCCCAAGCCGACGGTGACGCCGGCCTCCAGCAGCGCGTTGAGCGGCGCGATGCCGGCGCGCAGGCGCAGGTTCGAGCTGGGATTGTGGCTGACCGCGGCACCGCTTTCGGCCATGACCGCGATTTCCTCTTCCGTCAGCCAAACCCCATGAGCGATGGAAAAGCGCGGGCTGAGCACCCCGAGGTCGCGCAGGTGGCAGATCGTTGCCTTGCCGTAGGCGCGCGGTCCATGCAGCTTTTCATAGAAGGATTCGTTGACGTGGGTCTGGACGGAGCAGTCCCAGGCCTCGGCCGTCTCGGCGATGCGTTGCATGAAGTCGTCGGAGATCCACTGCGGCCCGGGCGGGCCGAAGCAGACTTCAATGCGCTCGCGGTCGCGAAAGTCGTCGCGCAGTTCTGCAAGAATGGCAAAATAGTCGTCGGCGTCGATGTTGTCCGCGGCGGGCAAAAGCGTCTCGGCGAGCAGCCGGACGTCGGGTGGCAAGGCGGCCAGGAACGTGTCGTCCTCGCCAGCGACAAGGTGACTCCGGGTCGAAAAGCCGGCGCCGAGCGCCACGCGCAATCCGGCGAGGTCGTAGGCGCGCAGGGCGTCGCCAATGTTTTGCGCATAGGCTTCCGGCGTACCGCGGCTGTTGCGCAGGTCGACGACCGCGGTGACACCGCTGCGCAGAAGCCGGGCGGCGCTGAGCAGCGTGTCGAGGCGGGCGTCGCCGGGGCGCATGCCGGCGTGGGCCAGGATCCAGGGTTCGAGCAGAAGGTCGGGGATGCCGTGCTGCAGGGCCGAGGCGCCGAGGCTGTGGTGATGGGCGTTGATCATTCCCGGAAGCACCGCGAAGCGGTCGCAACCGATGACTGGGGCCGTGGGATGGGCCGCGCTGAGTTCGCTCCAGGCGCCGACTTCGGCAATGCGTCCGTCGCGGACAAGAACCGCGGCGTCGGTCAGCGTTTCACTCGATGCATCCGGAACGATCCAGTGGCCGCGAACCAGTGTCACATCAATCATGCCGTTCTCCTTTCGGTCAGGAATTGAAACTCAGATTCTGAATCAAATGCTGGATGACTCCGAATTACAAATGCTTCACGGGGTCTATGTTGATGGCGGAAGATACGATGAGCCCGATCTTGTTCTCGCTCAATGTCCGGTGCGAGAGTTTGGCAAATTTTTAGCTCGCCACGCTCAATTACGCTGAGGACCCCGATTTTGGTGTAAATGCCCATGACCTGATTGGCCAGGATGGCCTGTTTGGCGATGACATGGGCGTTCGTGTAGATGTGCGTAAACAGGCGGCGCCACTGGGTCCTAAGCGCCAGCCTTCTTGCGCCGGGTTTCGCGGTGCAGGATGTAGAGGCCGCTGGCGACAACCAGGGTGGAGCCGGTGAGGACCGCGACACCGGGCAACTCACCCCACAGCAGATAGCCAAAGAGTACGGCCCAGATCATGCTGGAATACTTGAAAGGCGCTACGAGGGCCGCTTCGGCGAAGCGGAAGGTCTCGATCAGCAGGAAATGCGCGGCGCCGAGCAAAAACCCGGCGATAGCCAAGAGCGCGATGTCGCCGAGTTTCGGCGAGTTCCAGCCCAATGGAAAAGTTGCCAGTCCGGCTAGGGTGACGGCCAATGTCGTGCAGAAGAGGATCGAAATCGAGGAGTCGGTGACACTGAGGCGGCGCGTGACGATGTCGCGCAGGGCGCCGAGAAAGGCGGCGCCGAGGGGCAACAGTGCGATCCACTGAAAAGCACCGGCACCGGGTTGCACCATGACGACGACGCCGGCCAACCCCAACAGCACGGCCGACCAGCGTCGCCAGCCAACCACTTCGCCGAGCAAGGGCCGGGCCAGGGCGGTGAGGAACAGCGGTCCGGCAAAGGAAATGGCGATGGCATTGGCCAGGGGCATCAGGCTCAACGCCGTGATGAAGGTGAAGGTGGAGGCGACCACCAACCCGGCCCGCAAGGCCTGACCGCGCAGGTTGACCAGACGCAGGCTGCGTCGGCCACCGGCCCGCCAGGCCAGGAAGGCGATGGGAAAAAAGACGAAGAGGCCGCGCATGAACAAAACCTGGCCGACAGGATAATCGGCCGTCAGCCACTTGAGGGTGGCATCGTTCAGGGTCAAAAGCGCGGCGCCGCAGATCATGCAGGCGATGCCCTTGCCGGGCGAGATCGAGGTCTTGAGACGCGCGCGGGTCTCGCTTGGACGAGGCGGCGGCGCGGCCGAACGATCAGATGGATTTGAGGTCACGATATCCTAGAGTGTCATGTCGGCCAGAACACCGCGCCTCGGTCTGGAAGGAAAGACGCGCGGGGTTGCCAAAATCGATGGGACAAGAAGCGGTTGGACGCGGCGGCCATTTTAGTCAAATTGCGGTGATTGCGACAGGCATGTCGACCGGCAGCCGAATTGCCCCACGCGGCTTCTGCAAGACGCGAATTCTGGACGCTGTGATGGCGCCATGACGCCAACATCTAGTAGATGCGCCCCGGAAAACCACTTTATTTGGTTCGCCCAAGGGAGTAGATTCCTAGGCGATCCATCGATTCGGTTTGTCTTCTCCAGAGGTTTTCCGAGCGGTGGGGCAAGGGGACCAGTGGGATCGCCGTCCCACTGGTCTTCTTCGATTTCAGTCGCGCATGCGGCGCTTGAGATGCGCGGGCTTCGGGAACGTTCCTGGCGAAGCGGGCCACGCGCCCTACGACGGCGCCGCCGCCACCGATATTTCAGTCGCGGAATTCTGCCGCAGATACTGAAGAAAACGA
>JAJFGM010000483.1 GCA_021776145.1 Kiloniellaceae bacterium
CGCTTCAATGCCAAGCAGGTGCTGCGGATTATAAAGCATGGCGGCGCGGCCGTTCTTCGAGACCACATGCCCCTTGTCACCAAGCAGTTTCCAGGTTGCCGCATCGTCACAGGCAACGACGATGAAAACCCCGCCGGCAAAACTGGCTTCATCGGTCCTCCGCAAGCAGTTGAAAACCTCTATGCGACCGTTGTCCTTCATGATCCCACCGCCGCTCGCGGGCTGCAGGGCATCCGCGAGCTCGGTCGGCCGCAGCAGGGGCGCCTGAAATTCAACCCTGTCGGGCAGCAGACCGGTGCCGTTGACAACCAGCCCCATTTCGCAGAAATCCGGCACGGTTCGTAGAGGCAGGCCGGCCGCCGTGACGACCGCCTGGCGCGCCGCGACAAGCCCGGACCAACTCTCGGCGTCGGATTGCCAAAGTGACCGCAGCCCCGAAGACGCGATGCTCTTGCCCCGCCAATGCAACCTATCGTCCGCATCCAGGACAAAATCGTACTCGCTGGATTTTCCGGCCGCGACAATTTCGAGCCCCAAGCTGCGCGCCCAACTGACAAGGCCGATGAGCAGGCTGGGCTGATCACCCTCGACTTCCGAATAGACCAGGCCTTTGTCCCTGGCGATGCGGTGCAGTATCGGTCCAACGACGATGCCGGCTTCCTTCGAGGCCATGACGACATGGCAGTTTCGCTCGAGCGCCCAAAGAGCATTCGCCGCGCCTGCCCGCGGGTGCCCCGTCGCTTCGACAAGAACATCGGGATCCGCGGTGCCGGCCTCGGCCAGGCTTTCCACCGCCACGACCGTCGGGGTGTCCAGTTCGCAAGTCTCGACCACGGACGCGAGGGTGTCCGGGTCCCGCTCGCAGAGCAGAACAAGTTCCAACCGCGGAATGCTCTTGATCTTACCGATCAGGCTTTTACCGAAGTCGCCGGCACCGACGAGACCGACCCGCACGACCTTATCGCCGGTGTCGGAAAACAGCGCCTGATAGTTCATGGCTTCACCCCCGCCACAGGCCTCGGGTGCCGAGGGCGCCCGCGCCGCGCGGCTAAAGCGACAGTCCCGGCTGGTCTATCGAATAGGATGTCAGCTGGTCCGTGATGTATTCGAATGCCTCGTCGACGGAATCGGTGCGAAAGAAGAGTTCGAGATCGCCCGGCGAAATGGTGCCGTAGCGTTCGAAGGCCGGAATGTTGATGACCTCCGCCCAGTAGTTGCTGCCGAACAGCACGATGGGCAGATGCTTGGTGATCTTGCCGGTTTGGATCAGGGTGAGGATCTCGAAGAGTTCGTCCATCGTACCGAAACCGCCAGGCATCACCACCACGGCCTTGGCCATGTAGGTGAACCAGAACTTGCGCATGAAGAAATAGTGGAACATCAAGCTGAGTTCGCGGCTGATGTAGGGATTGTCGTTGGGCTCGAAAGGCAGGGATATATTGAGCCCGACATTCAATCCCTTGGCTTCCGAAGCGCCGCGATTGGCCGCCTCCATGATGCCTGGGCCACCACCGGAGCAGACGACGAAGCGGCGGTCGTCGTCGGTCAGCGCCTTGGACCAATTTGTCAGGCGATGCGCCAATTCGCGCGTGTCCTCGTAATACTGCGACATCTCGACACGCTTCTTGGCAGCCTCGATATCTCCGCCCGCGGCTTCGGCCTCGGCCAGGGCGGCTTTGGCCTCGTCGCGCGAGATGATTCGCGCCGAGCCGAAAAAAATGATGGTGTCGTCGATCTTGTATTTTTCGAAACGGCTGGCCGGTTCGATGTATTCGGCCAGGATGCGCAAGATGCGAGCGTCCGTGCTCTGCAGAAATTCCGCATTGCTATAGGCCTTGAGATCGTCCTTGGCTTTCGGCATCGAACCCTCTGTTCTGTTTGAACCCCTAACCGGCTGCCGGCACGGGTCGCAGTGGCTTATTGGTCACGCTGCCACTGGGTAAGAAAGTCGCGCCCCATTTCGCGGAACGCGTTGTTGACCACGACCGAATGTACCTTGATGTCGGAGACCAGCAGGTTGCCCTTCGACCACAGCTCGACGCGGCCGCTGCGGTCTTGCAGTGTCGCCGGATTGAAATAGCGCGTATTGACCAGAACGGCGGCATCGACGTGGGTGATACAGGATTTCTCGCTATAGATCAGGGTGGTGGCGCGAACAAAAATCCAGTAGGGCGACGAATCGGTGACCGCCAGGCCTTGTTCGCGCGCCGGCGCCATGAAGGCTTCCTGCAACGCCGCTTTGCTCAAGCCGCAGGCACTCCCGGCCTCACTGAAATCGACGATGAAGAACTTGACGGACTTGATCTTTTCAAAGGCGCCGCCCTGCGCCCTGGCTGCCGCGAGAGCGCAAAAAAAGATGCAGCAAAACACACCGACCAAATTCAGAAATCTGCGTGGCTTGGACATACGTCCCCTCCGAGGGCGTCTGGGATTTCGACTTACCTCGCAAGTATGACACGCTGCCTCGGCGCCAAGAAAGTTCCATGACGCCGACAATTCTCACTTTGTCGTAGCGAGGGACAGCGAGGCGGACTCGATCCCCCCAACGCCGGCCCCCAGGCCCCAGGCTCCTGACCTCAGACCTTCCAGAAGACGAAGGTCATCCAGGCCAAGGAAATCGCCAATCCGCCCCACAGCGGCGTGCCCATGACGCCCAACCAGCCAAGAAAGATGAAGGCGGAGCCGAGCAGCGAAATGAAAAGCCGATCGCCGCGCGTGGTATCGAGTCCCAGGATACCATGCCGTGGAGCGCCGCCGGGGACCCGCCATTCGAGAAAACCCATCGTCGCGATACAGGCGAAGACAAAGACAAAAAAGGCTGCCGTTGGCCAGGTCCAAGCCATCCATCCAAGGCCCATGGCGCGATCCTCCTGAGAGCTCTAGACACGACCAAGGGCAAAGCCCTTGGCAATGTAGTTGCGCACGAAATAGATGACGATCGCGCCCGGGATAATGGTCAGACAGCCCGCCGCGGCCAGCAGTCCCAGTTCGTAGCCGGCACTCGATGCCGTCTTGGTCATGGTCGCCGCGATCGGTTTGGCCTCGACCGCGGTCAAGGTCTTGGCGAGCAGCAGTTCGACCCAGGAGAACATGAAGCAGAAGAAGGCAGCGACGCCGATGCCAGAGGTGATGTTGGGCACGAAGATCTTGAAAAAGAAGCGCGGGAAGGAATAGCCGTCGACATAGGCCGTCTCGTCGAGTTCTTTCGGGATGCCCGACATGAAGCCTTCGAGAATCCACACCGCAAGCGGAATGTTGAACAGACAGTGAGCCAGCGCCACGGCGATATGGGTGTCGAAGAGCTCCACCGCCGAATAGAGTTGGAAAAAGGGCAGCGCGAAGACCGCCGGCGGCGCCATGCGGTTGGTCAAGAGCCAGAAGAACAAGTGCTTGTCGCCGAGGAAGCGGTAGCGCGAAAAGGCGTAAGCCGCCGGCAAGGCCGCGAGCAGTGAAATCACCGTGTTCATCGAGACATAGATCAGCGAGTTGAAGTAGCCCCAGTACCAGGTCGGGTCGGTGAAAATCACCCGGTAGTTATCGAGCGTGAATTCCTGCGGGAAAGGCGAAAAGCCGCCGAGGATTTCATTGGTGGTCTTGAACGACATGTTCAAGAGCCAGTAAATCGGCAGCATCAAGAACAGGATATAGAGAATCAGCACGATGGGTTTCATTCGGAACATGCCGCGCCTCACTCCGAATCGTGCCGGGTCATCAGGGTGTAGAACACCCAAGAGACCAGGAGCGTGATGAGGAAGTAGATCAGCGACATGGCGGCGGCCGGGCCGAGATCGAACTGACCCAGCGCCATCTTCACCAGGTCGATGGAAAGCAGCGTCGTCGAGTTCCCGGGCCCCCCACCGGTCAGCACGAAAGGCTCGGTATAGATCATGAAGCTGTCCATGAAGCGCAGCAGAATGGCGATGGTCAACACCCGCTTCATCTTCGGCAATTGGATGTGGCGAAAGACCGCCCAGGGGCGCGCCCCGTCGATACGCGCCGCCTGGTAATAGGCCTCGGGGATCGAGATC
>JAJFGM010000484.1 GCA_021776145.1 Kiloniellaceae bacterium
GCACTGGGTGTCGAGGCACCATCACGCGCCCACTGGCTGCGGGCGCTTATGGCCGAACTCGAACGTTTGGCCAACCACCTAGGCGACATTGGCGCTATCTGTAACGACGCTGCCTTCGCGCTGATGCACGCGCATTGCGGCATCCTGCGCGAGCGCGTTTTGCGGACGACCGGCGCCTGTTTCGGGCATCGGCTGATGCGCGATTGCGTCATACCCGGCGGTGTAGCGGTTAATCTCGATCAACAGGGACGCGCCGCGTTGGATGCCTTGTTGGACAATATTCGGCGGCGCTTCCCGGCCCTGGTCGAACTCTACGATAACACCGCATCGCTGCTCAATCGCACCGTGGCAACCGGCATCCTGGAGCCGGAACTAGCACGCCAGTTTGGTGCCGGAGGGTATGTCGGGCGCGGATCGGGGCGAAACTTCGATGCGCGGCGCGCCCTTGGCTATCCACCATATGACGCGCTCGAATTCGACGTGCCGGTCAAGCAGGAAGGAGATGTGAATGCTCGAGTCTGGATCCGCATCCATGAAGTGGAGCAAAGCCTCGCGCTGATTGAACAAATCATGGCTCGCCTGCCGGATGGTTCGCTGTGTCACGAGCTACCGCGTCACTCCGGCGAGGGCATGGCGCTCGTGGAAGGTTTCCGCGGCGACATCCTGGCGTGGATGCGACTCGGCACGGAGGGAAAGGTCCAACGTTGCCATCTACGCGATCCCTCCTGGTTCCAGTGGCCGCTGCTTGAGGCCGCAATTGAAGGCAACATCGTTGCCGATTTTCCGCTCTGCAACAAGTCGTTCAACTGCTCCTATTCCGGACACGATCTTTAAAGGCTGGTTGCTATGCGTAACCTCTTATTTCGCAATATTTTCCGAGGCCCGCTGACAGAGGCGCCACCGGATAGCGACCAGCAGGCCGCCACACTGGGCACAGAAATTAACCGTGCAGCCCGTCGGCAATTGGGACGTAGTCTGGCCATTCGTGCAGTCGACGCGGGTTCCTGCAATGGCTGCGAGCTGGAGATTCACGCCCTAAGCAACGCCTACTACGATATCGAGCGATTCGGCATAGGCTTTGTCGCCTCGCCACGCCATGCCGACGTGCTCTTGGTCACCGGCCCCGTAACCACCAATATGCGCGAAGCGCTCGAACGCACCTACAACGCGACGCCCGGACCAAAATGGGTGGTCACCGTAGGCGACTGTGCGCTCGATGGCGGCTGCTTTTCCGGAAGCTACGCGGTTGTGGGTGGCGTCGCCGAGGTTATACCCGTGGACCTGCACATCCGCGGCTGCCCTCCGGATCCCGTTACGATCCTGAGGGGATTACTCACATTACTGCGATCGGATGCGGACGGCTGACGGCAATGCAATGAACGCGGAACTTAGCGACGACCCGACACATGAGGAAATCATTCCTGGCGATGACTCTGGCCGATATACCTGTGTTTCTCATTGACGAAAAAATGGGGGTCAATAGGCGTTTTTCTAATACTTATGGTCGGATTTGTGATTATCATTTTCCGGTCGGCGTCATGATCTATTAACATGGAACAAGGCAACGCGAAGCCATCCAAACTAGAACAATTCCTTCGATTGATTCTTGGAAGCTCCCATTTAAAGGAGTCTGACCAGGCCATTTTATCACTCGTTCTCAGGTTCTTTCTACCCCTCGTACTAGTTGGTATTGTTCTATCTGGCGGCGAATTTGCGGCGAGCGAACTGGGCTTTTAGGGAAGTTTCACACAGATATTGCGCTTCTTAGTTCTCGGATCGTATGTGATGTTCGCCCTTCGCTCCAAACGTCCCGCTAAAGATGAAGAAAACATCGGTCAGCCAGGCATGAATGACGATGACCCCGAGATATATTAATCTGGGAAGTCACGGTTTTACGTCAACTGAAGATAAATATGTGGACTGGTCAACGCGAAAATATTTCGAAAATTCTATTAAGAACCTGGGAGATATGGACGTGAATGTGATGAACCTAGAAACAGTTGTCTTGGCGGAAGGCTTTCACTTCCTTGAAGGCCCGCGTTGGCGCGATGGGTGGCTGTGGGTATCTGATCTCGTCGACCGCAAAGTTTACCGGATTTCCCTGGAAGGCACCGTGGAGTTCGTAGTCGACGTGCCGGGCCGCCCGTCCGGTCTTGGTTTTCTACCTGATGATACTCCGTTGGTCGTCTCGATGCGCGACCGAAAGCTATATCGGATCCGCAAAGCTGAACTCGAACTGCATGCCGACTTAAGTACCCTCACCGTTGATGAACTCAACGACATGGTCGTCGATGAGATGGGTAGGGCTTATGTCGGATGTTACGGTTTCGAGACGCCGGTCACGGGGCGCCGCCGAGAGGGTAGCCTGCTGCTCGTCGAACCCACGGGAACTGCAAAAACCGTCCAGACCGGCCTCGAATTTCCCAACGGCTGCCTGATTTTCTCGGACGGGCGTCGGCTAGTGCTTGCCGAGACCTTCGGCCGTCGGCTGACCGCTTTTGATATCACGGACGACGGCCGACTTGGCGAGCGCTCCCTGTTCGCCGATCTCGGCAAAATCTGCCCGGACGGAATCTGCCAGGACACGGAAGGCGGTGTTTGGGTCGCCGCGGCGGAGCGTCCGGAGTTCGTCCGCGTGCTCGAAGGCGGAAGGGTCACGCACCGGATTCGGACGCCAGGTCGACAGGCGGTAGCCTGTCAACTCGGCGGTCCAGACGGCCAAATCCTGTTCTGTCTAACTGCGGAGGAGGCATTTGAAGACGTCGCCGGCTGCGCGGCAACGGCCCGGGTGGAGACCGTCCGCATCATGCCTCCTTGAGTGGAGTAAGATCACCGAGCGCCATACGATACCCGTGAGGCCGGTCTATCAAGCTGCTGTGTGAGGCAGCTTGCGGCCAAGATCGGGATCGATTAGTTTCCTGCGAAGAAACCGCATGTCTTTGTTGTGATTGAGTATTTCGCTACGATGATGCAATCGAGTTTGCAAGGAAATGGCCGACTGCTTTTCCGGCACCGTCTGGCCGGCCGAGCCGGTACGCTTCATGATCGACATGTTCATGTTGAAACACACCTAGGGGTTCTCTGACGAGCAGTTCTGGGAACGCTGAGTCCACGATCCCTACATCCAGTACTTCACCGGCGAGGAGTTTTTTCAGCCCGACCTGCGAGCATATCGACTACCTGCAAGACCGCCTGGAAGAAGCCGGCGCCCAGCTTCGAATCCGCCATCAAAGCCCGCGCGAAGACTGGATTCAAGGCATGATCCTGGCCGGTATGGGCATCGCTTTCATGCCCGAATACATGCCTTTTCTACAGGGCCTATCGACCCGCCTGGTCGTCGAGCCCGAGGTTATGCGTCACATCGAACTGGTAACCGTCGCCGGCTTACAATGCGTTCCTGTGTTTGGCGACTCACTACGACAGGGCGGGTTGAACCACACCACGACAACCGCGCGGTGGTCGCGGACACACGCCCCACGGGCTGGATCAGACCGTGGGGCCTGGTCGGGGTGGCGCTCAATCGTTCCAGTGCGTGAGCGCTTCGGCCAGGATCCAGACGGACACGGCAAGCAGTACCAGATCCTTGAGGAGGAATTGACCCGGCAGAACCGAGAGGACGGGGAAGCCCCCTGCGCTCATCTCGCTGACTCCCGGGGTCGAGAACAGAAAACTCACGGTGACGAAAAAAAAATTCCGCTGGTCAGCAACCCACCCAGGACACCGAGCTTTGCCGAGAAGGCGCGCGCGGCGATCAACAAGCCGGCGGCGATTTCGACCGCACCGATGAGATAGGAAACCACCGTGACGCTGAAGGCGGCATATAACCATCCGAGGAACGGCGAGTTGGAAACCAGTCCCTGAATTGCTTCGGCCTCGTAGCTGGTGAATTTCAGGCCACCAAACCACAACATGACGATCACCATGGCGTAACGCACGAGGTGTGGTGCGAGGGAATCGACCCGGCTTGCAAGTTCGGCGATTCCGCCGGACTGATAGGTCGCGGTGTCAGAGCTTGGATACATGACAAATCTCCTGATCAAGGGTTCGTTCTTTTCAGGCGGGATCGCCCCCTCCGATGCTCTGAGAATGCGAACGCGAAGCAGAAATGTGAAATACCTGTTCGGTTGGGTCATGATACCGACTGGTTATGGCCTGCCGGCCGCGTCGCGGGGTCCATCGGGCGCGCCTCATCGGAGTCACCGTTCTGCCGCCGTTGCGCCACAACCAACGCTGCGGACTCGAGCCGCCCTGAATGGCCGAATCCAAAGCCAGTCTTCGGCGGGAACTCGAAGACGCGCGCCGGCACATCGTCAAGCTCAAACGCGACCTGGCCAACCGCGAATTGACGGCGGCGGCGGGCCGCAAGGAAATCTCGCGGCTGGCACTGGCGTTTCAGCCGGCACGAATCAGAGCCTGATGCTGGTCGGCCGAGGATCGGCTGACCTAATATCTTCCGCTGCATGAGAATTTCTTGGATTCCCAGGGCAGATCGGCCAATCAAGCATCGCATTCCGAGGAGCGACTGCTTCAGGCCATATACCCCGAAGACTGCGAGCGCCTAGCGGCGATTTGGGAGCAGGCTTACAAAGAGCACGGTCCCTACGACGTGCAATACCGGCTGGTGGATCCTGACGGCCAGATTCGTCACAACTACGAAATCGGCCGGCCGGAGTACGACGAATCCGGTCGCAATCGGGGGCACTTCGGCACAACCCAGGACATAACCAATCGAAAATTGGCCGAGGAGGCTTTGTGGCGCAAGGAGCAATCCCTGCAATCGCTCACAAATTCGCTCGAGGACCAGGTCGGCGACCGGACGGCCAGTGGCAAGGAAAGTTCTTTGTAATTGGAATCGGAACAATCGATGCTGCATGCTGCTTCGCTGCCTCCCAACTTGTCCCGAAACCGCGGGAGGCTCGGCATAAGGGAATTCAGTGAATGAGCAATCCGCCGCCGAGACAGGGGTCTGACGGCCCACGACCCAGACAAGCCAGGATGCTGTTCGAGCGTGGCGAGTATCTTGATCGCCTCTCGATCGTCAAAAGCAGAATGTCCGAAAAAGGCATCGATCTGCTGCTCGTCGCCAGTCCGGCCAATCAGTTCTATCTCACCGGTTATGATGGTTGGTCGTTCTACACGCCGCAGATGGTCGTCGTGACGCTCGATCACGAAGAACCCATTTGGTTCGGCCGGAAAATGGATGCCGTGGGAGCGGAGTTCACCGTCTTCATGGACCACGGCAGGATCGTCCCCTACGACGACAGCTTTGTCGCATCGACCGAGAAACATCCGATGCACGCGCTTGTCGGATTGATCAGGGAGAACGGCTGGGATCGCGCGCGTATCGGCGTCGAGATGGACGACTATTACTACACCGCCCGCTGGCACGAGATTCTGACATCCAACTTGCCGGACGCCAGGTTCACCGACGCCTTCCTGCTGGTCAACTGGGTGCGTCTTCGCAAGTCCGACCGTGAAATCGAATATATGATGCAAGCAGGCAAAATCTCGGCGGCGGCGCTGCAGGCAGCCATCGAGATTGCCGAGCCCGGTCTGCGCCAATGCGACGTAATTGCCGAGTTGAACCGCGTGACCACCGCCGGCACGGCTGAATTCGGCGGCACCTTCACCTGCAAACCACCCAATGCGATGGTCGGGGCCTATTGCGCGGCGCCGCATCTGAGTTGGACCGACGCCCCACTCGCGGCGGACGAAATGTTCTATATCGAGCAGGGCGGCGTTCGCCATCGTTACCACTCGCCCTTGTCCCGCTGTCTCTACCTTGGCGTCCCTAGCGACCGCATGGTGACCATCGCCGAAGTCATCGCCGAAGGCCTCAACGCCGTTCTGGAGGCGGTGAAACCGGGTGTCGTCCTCGAGGAGTTGGCCGCGGTTTGGAGCACGGTCATCGCGCGCCATGGCATCGAAAAGGATTCCCGCATCGGCTATCCCGTCGGCATCGGTTACCCGCCGACCTGGGGCGAGCTGACTTGCAGTCTGCGAAAAGGCGACCGGACGGTTCTCGAGCCGAACATGGCTTTTCACTGCATCCCGGCCCTGTGGCTTGACGACTACGGCATGGTGATCAGCGAATCCTTCGTGGTGACGGAAACAGGCGCGAAGACCTTTGCCGATTTCCCCCGCAAACTCTTCAGCAAGTGATTGAGATTTCGTCCATGACCGCCTCCGACACCTGGTGCGCCGAAGCCGTCGGTCGGCTCGAAGCGGACTTCAACCGCTCGGCCGACACGCATCTGTTTCGCCTTGAATTGCCGGGCATTCCCGACATCGAGCTTTACTTCAAGGACGAGTCGACCCACCCCACGCGCAGCCTCAAGCACCGGCTGGCGCGCTCGCTGTTTCTCTATGCCATCTGCAACGGCTGGGTCCGCGAAGGCATGACGGTGATCGAAGCTTCGTCCGGCTCGACGGCGGTTTCAGAGGCCTATTTCGCGCGGTTCCTAGGATTGCCTTTCATCGCGGTGATGCCCAAAAGCACATCGCCGGAGAAGATCGATGCCATCGAGTTTTATGGCGGCCGATGTCATTTCGTCGAGAGTTCCGGCGAAATCTACGCGGCCTCGCAGCGCCTCGCCGAGCAGACCGGCGGGCACTACATGGACCAGTTCACCTACGCCGAACGGGCGACGGACTGGCGCGGCAACAACAACATCGCGCAGTCGATCTTTCAGCAAATGGCCAGCGAGACCCATCCCGTGCCGCGCTGGATCGTCGTCAGCGCCGGCACCGGCGGCACCGCCGCGACCATCGGCCGATACCTGCGTTATCAGCGCCACGCGACCCGCCTTTGTGTCGCCGATCCGGAGAATTCCGTCTTCTACGACAACTATATGCAAGGCCGCGCCGACATCACCTGCCAGGCGGGATCGAACGTCGAAGGTATCGGGCGGCCGCGCTGCGAGCCGTCCTTCCTGCCCGGTGTGGTCGACCAGATGATCAAGGTGCCGGACGCCGCCAGCTTTGCCGCCATGCGTGTCCTGGCCGAGCGCGTCGACCACCTGCCGGGCGGCTCGACGGGCACCAATCTCTATGCCGCGCTGCAGGTGATCCGCGACCTGCGACAGGAGGGCCTGGCCGGCTCGGTGGTAACGCTGCTCTGCGACCCCGGCGAACGTTACCGCGAGACTTACTACAATGATGCCTGGCTCGCCGACAGAGGCTTCGACATCGCACCCTACCGGGCACAGATCGACAGGTTTTTGGACAGTGGCGATTGGGTGCCGATCGAATAACGTTCCAGGCGCATTTGGAGTAGCGCACGCCGACGCCGCCGCCCTGCTCTGCCGCAACGAAGGGCGTGCGATTGCAAGCAGGCCAGCTTTTAGAACCGACTTTGGCCTAGAAACGCTCCACCGGAGCGTTTCTTTCACGGCTTCAGCCTTCAAGTTGCGAGCGCTCCCTTTGGTCGCAGCCATGACTTTCATGGGCGTAGGTTCAAGGCCGATCCACGCGACCCATAAACGACGAAACCCCGCCGTGGGCGGGGTTCTGTCGTTTTGGTTGCGGGGGCACGCAAACAACGAGAATCACTGATCTTGCCGGTGCGCTTGTAGGTTCAAATCCCGGGCACGCAACCAACTTTATCTACTTTTTTCAGCACGGAACCTGATCGCCTTCTAAGCCGATATGCTGCCACGAAAAAGCGCTAGCAGCCGGACGACGGAACGGGTCAGTGCAAACGCGGAAGGGATGAGAAAGCTGGTCGGATTAAGTCCTTCGATACCCGACGAGCAAATTTAGCCTTCTGAGCGTGGGCTGACCCTGAAAGCTGCCGCAACGCGATATCGATCCGTGCTAAGAGGGGAAGCGACTTCCGCCGGACAGCTTCCTCAACCCATTCCTCCGCCTTTTCACCCTCAGAGCTTAGAAATCGGAGTATCGACAAGGTGATCGGCTCGATAATCCCAGCTTCATGGCAAACGATAGAACCGTGTTCGGGAACATCGTGGGTCAGAACCGAGTCCATATCAGGATCAGCACCAGGCCTCCGCAGCACAATCGGGCACGATCCAACCTCAAGCAGGATCGCGGGATCGACTCGTGATGGGCGATCGTTACCCTCGACCTCAAGCACGAAACGGCGACCGGCCAAATGAGACAGGATTAGCCAGCTGTGGAAATCGGTATAGGTAGTGTGTTCTTCTTCGCCTTGTTCTGGACTTATCACGTGGCGGCGACCTCCAGCATAGACCTCTAGCGATCCGTCTTCCTGAAACGTCACGTCCATGATACCCGCACCAGGGACGTGCATCGCTACCTTGGTCCCGGGCCGAACCGTTTCTCGCTTCGGGGGCGAATTGATCATGGTGGTTATCAGATCAAACGGCAGGGTTCCATGGCGCATCGCCGCATCAAGAAGCGCTTGCGTCGCCACGATATCCCCCAACGGAAGACTCCCTGCTACATCTGACAACCAATCGGCAGCTTCGTTTGCATCGGTCTGAGCACGTCCCATCAGTTCAAGGGCAAGAACATCAGCCGCTTCACTCGCAAGCAATTCGGGAAGCCGGGCCACGAGAATGTCTGTGCCCGATTCATGGAGAGCCGGTCGAAGGTAGCCGCGCTTTATGAGATATTCGATCTCCGTGTGTTCGAGAAACTTGCGAAGAGTTTGTCGCCGAACGACGTAAACAGCGATCGACTCCAGAATGAGTGAGATTGGCCGTCTCTGATCCTGAGCGTCCTCAATGACCGCTTTCGCAGCGGCTCGATACAGCCGTCTCAATTCAATATCGCCAAAACGATCCCTGACGTGACCGATTAAATCGATCCCCAAGAGAGGCGGAATAGCGGCCGCCAATTTTTCATCAGCGTATTGGGGCTGTGAGACGATGCTCGATACGACCGCTCGCAGCACCCAAGGGAGATGGAGCTCTTCCGAAGACTGTCCTCCCTTCATGATGCCAATGCGGAGATCCTCCAAGATACGGCAAGCCGTCCCAAATTCCTGATTGCCAAGTGAGCCGACAGAAACCCGGCTTGCTCTTCGGCCGATGGCGGAGGCCTTTCTTCCCGTGGAATTAAGAACCAAGCGCTCCGCCACCGTATCGTCGAGCGCAAGCACGAGCCGGACGGATGGCCCGAAAGCCTTCGAAGTTAGGTCGTCGATCCCCTGCCGAAAATCGTCTTGGCTCAACCCGATACCATCAACCGCAAGAACAAGAGCCGGCCCCGAGCTATTCGAAAGGCGCAAAAGCCAACCACGTACTTCCTCTCTAGTCACCGGCCAATTGAGTGCCTGCGACAGGGTGTCAGCGAGCTGCTGAAACACATCTGTACCAGTACCTGTATCTGCTTCGATGAAGAAAATTACCAGATCATCAGCGTCTTTGGTTTCTTGCGATAATTCTCGGAGAACATTACTCTTGCCAATCAAGGGTGGGCCTTCGATCAGTATAAGCTTCTTGCCACCACGGAGTTCATGTAAGGCGGCCTGAGTTGCTTTTCGCGGGATCAGAAAACCTGGCACGAATGGCCGCAAGGGCTCGTTCCAGTCACCGGACAATTCAGCAAGATTTTGCTCCGAGGTCTGCCGGATAGCCTGTGCCCAAATGGCCGGATTTGATCCCATTAGCGTGTCGATAGCGACCTTCAAGTCACGGGTTGCTGCATGGCTCGCGGACCTAATCAGTCCCGCAAAAGCTTCCTCGTGCGGTCCCTCTGGGCACCATTCGTCGCCAGTGTGAGTTTCAAGTATCCTGACGTCTTTACCGTTGGTGACCGCGACGAGAGGCGGTCTCGGATGAAGTACACGCGCGTAGGATAACCCCTGAGCGTCGTCATCTAGGTCTAGCGCTAAGCCTTCGCGTTTCAATTCTAAAACGGCAAGCGGTTTCTGACCCCAATTCAAAAGAATATCAGCGCGAGCCTGAGCAACGAAATTTTTGGCACCGTCAATCGTTATGCGCTTCTTGCCGAACGAAAACGAAAACGTCGTTTGGTGCTGGATCGAACCTTCGGGAAGCCACGGGAAGGCAAGCCGGAGAGCACCGTGAATTTCAGCTTCGAGATTGGCCTCGGTGGGTCCCTTAGTCGTTTTCTTTACAGCCATAACTTTGTTCTTGCCTTTCTCCTCGCCTACCCCTCAACCTGTAGCATCGTTCTTCTCCATAACCGCACCCGTTGATTCACGTTGGCAGAAGACGTGCTAGCGATCATACGGCTCTCCGGTATCAACCATTTCTCCACACAGGCCGCAGACGCCCTGATAAGTCCAACCCTCATGAACTTCGGAACGCTTCGGCGCTACCTTTGCGATTCGGTGCCTGCCGTCAGACCCCTTCTCGCAACGGGGTGGCCAGGCCACTTCCCTGTTGTGAAGCGCGATATGCAAGTCCTTCATCGAGCGGATTTCAGGGGGCTCGCCAAATACCTCTTGATACATGCGTTCGATTTGTTCTGCTTCTGCATCGGTGAGAGCATTAAACTCCTGTTCACGTGCTCTCTTGGAAAGATGGCCTTCGTTCTGATGCAGGAATCTGAATAGAAGATCGATTATGCGATCCGGCATATCTACGATTGTTGCGACACGTCCTTGAAACATATCGTATCTGCGCAGGAAATCCGTCTCGTCCGGCAAGTCTTCTTCAATCGTCTTTCGAACGCAGGCATAGAGAAACTCCGCGTGCGGCGTCGCATCGAAAAAGCGATAGAAATCTCCGGTATCGTTAAGGACACGGATATTGAATTTGGCCGTCGGCTCCCAGTCGATCAGCGGCAGGAGGCGAGAGGAATAATCTTCTAATACCCGGACGTATTCGTCGATTTGCTCCAGAATTGCGGCTGACACGGGGAAGACGACACCCGGCGGATTAAAACCACGCTGGGTTAGAACATGATGGATAAGATAGCGGTGAATACGTCCGTTTCCGTCATCGAAAGGATGAACATAGACGAAGCCGAACGCGAGTACTGCGGCGGCAATGACGGGATCAAGCTTCTGCGCTAGTTCGCGGTCGAAGGCAATCATGCCTTCTGTGAGAGAGAGTAAATCCTCCGGCCTCGCGCTTATATGATCCGGCAACGGCATTTGTGTGTCGCGATCATGCTCGCCTACGAACCCGCCCTCCTGTCGAAGTCCGAGCTTCACGAAACGCGCATCTCCGATGACGATCTTCTGCAACCGCAGCAGTTCTTCAAGATCAAGGACCTGGCGGCCAGCCTCGCCGATGGCCCGGCCCCAGCGCTGGATACGGTCCTGTGGCGGGCGTTCGCCCTCGATGGCATAGCTTGATTTGGAATCCTTTAGCAGCAGGAAGGCCGCAGTTCGTGCGAGCAGGTCTCGCGGCACGTCGGCAACGATCTCCTGCGCGCGTTCCGGCAAATTCAGAGCGATAAACCGGTCGAGCGCTTTAGTGCGAAACACCAGCGGACAGAATTCCGGTGTTCCGGGAAGATTATTTCTGATGCGGTGGCGCGAGGAATTTTCACCGTCCACCGCATACTGTTGATCAGGGTCAATGGCGGGGACATACCGACCGGCCTCGGCATCGGGAAGATCGAGAAGAGTGCCGGCCAACCATTCATAGAGGAACCAGATGCGCCGGGCGTAACTGCCGGTTGGCTTTGCACGCACCAGAGATTCGATCTCGACCGGGCCGGTCGTGAGAAAGAGCCGCTTTAAGACGGCCAGATCAAGGCCTTCATATTTGAGGGCAAAGGTTAGGTGGCCTTCAAGAGTTGGATGCGGCGCGTGACGAGGAGTCAGGAAGCGCCAACCACCTTCCTCAACCACCCTATGACGCTCCCCGATGGCGGACAGGGTTCGCGGCAGAGGCAGGGACAGGTCATAAGCGCCTATCAGGGCGCTGTACCCGGCAGGTGTGGCTTTTTCAGGAAGTCGCCTTTCCTGAAAAACGGTCACTGCCCCTGAAAAACGTCGCTGTATGTCCTCGTTCATGAAAAACGGTCTCTCTGTCTAAAATTCGGCACGAATGCCCAAGCGCCCTGAAATTTGATTCTATCTTCTGAAAATTGAGAAATCAATGCATATTTTCATGATTTTTGATTTCGAAACCCGTATTTCATGAATTCTGATCTACGACCGGCAACCACCGGAGGCGACTCACCCACTCTGGAAGGCGCAACAACTCCCCGGTTTACGGAATTTGACATTGTCAGCTTTTTATCGTATCATCTCTGACATTGGAGGTCAGAAAATGAGCGACGGCCCACATAGAAGCCTGAATATGCGGCGCGGCTGGAAACGGTTCGCGAAGCGCGCGGACAAGGAAGCTTACGCGCCCGAAGAGGTATGCGACGCGATTCCAGCAGCGCTGGAACAGGACTGGCGTGCAGAAATCTCGCTGAGCCTTACGCGACAGATTCGAGTGATATTGCAAGACGAACAAAGCTCCCTATTCGGGGATCAAAGAATCGAGAAGCTGGAATTACTCAGGAGCAACACGGCTGGCTATCCCCTCGCCAATACTTTTCTGGACTGTGCCATTCAAGCTACGGCCAACGGTAAAGCTGGCCAGGAAGCGTTAACCGAAGCCGCATCTGCCTCGCTCATGGATCGTGCAACCCGAGGCATCCTGCAAGTCGAAGAGCATTACTATCGAGAGTCCTCACATAAACGCTCGGTCAACGTACGAGAGAGGATGAATTCAGGCATCGCGCAGACTGATTTTGGAGCGATTGCCGGAAATCTTATCGGGACCGGCAAAGCCGAACGACCACAATCCGGTGCAAAACGGACGGATATTGATGATGGGGTGTCGCTATGATGAGCAGGGTACCAACTCTCCCAAAGACCCTACCTTCCATCCGCGTTGATGTGGTTGAGCCGGGTACGCGCGCGCGCCGCGACCGGGTCAGGTGTGAGATAAACGAAAACTTGAAATTCGATACGGCAGGTCTCGAAGCCTATTGTCTTGCGACGTGGCAACCCCTCGTATACGACGCATTTATCGTCGCTGCCGCCGTCCAATTTTGCGATCACACCAAGGCGCGGCCTGCAACTGGCTGGGGCAGGGAAATTGTCTTGCGCGTGCCGGTTCATGATCCTGCACACTGGAGCACGCCAAATGTATCCGCCGCATTGCATGAGGCGCTGAAGTTTCTGACCGGAGACCAGTGGAATATCACTTTCACCGACAGAAATTATCCAGCTGCGGCCCCGCGTCAAGGTCAGTTCAGCATGCCGGACGGCTCACGCGTTATTATGCCGTTCAGTGACGGTCTCGACTCCCTCGCGGTCGCGGGGCTGATGAAGCGAGAATATGGCAACCGCCTAATGCGTGTGCGGCTGGGCTCAAAGTCATTAAAACGCCCTGCTACCGGAGCGCCGCGTGTTCCGTTTACCTCCGTCCCCTACAAGGTCCACGCTGGCGAGAAACGCTTTGTAGAGACGAGCGCACGGTCGCGCGGTTTCAAGTTTGCACTGCTGAGCGGGATAGCGGCTTACCTGTCTCAAGCTGAACAAATCATCGTACCGGAAAGCGGGCAAGGCGCGCTGGGACCGACTCTTGTCCCGGTGGGTCAAGCCTATGAGGACTACCGAAACCATCCTCTATTCATGAAACGCATGGAAACCCTCCTCCTGGCGCTCTTCGGCCATCAAGTTCGATATATCTTTCCTCGCCTTTGGTTCACCAAGGGCGAGACGCTCGCCGAATACATCGCCGACGGCCCAGATTGCGCCGACTGGATGGAAACGCGCTCGTGCTGGCAATTGCAAAGGCAGGTTTCTGTCTCTGGTCGGATGCGCCAATGCGGCATTTGCGCCGCGTGCTTGCTCAGACGCCTGAGTATTCACGCCATCGGCGCAATGGAAAACAAGAAGACCTACGTCTGGGAAGATTTGACCGCCGCGCGTTTCGAAGACGGCGCCGCATCCGAATTCAAAAATAGAAAACCGAAGGGAGCACTATATGAATACGCCATTGCGGGAACGCTGCACCTCGATCATCTCGCCGATCTACGGCATTCGCCACAGGGCAATGCGAAGCTGGATCGAACCGTGTTCCAGCTAACTCGGGCGCTCGGTGAGCCGCAGGTAAAGATTCAAGAACAGCTGGATCGTCTGCTTGAGCGGCATGAAGGGGAATGGAAAAGCTTCATTCACTCCCTGGGACCAAACTCCTTTGTCGCTAATTGGGCTTTGCGGGGGAAAAAGCATGTCGCTTGAGAAACTCAATTCTGTTGAGGTCGGTGAACGTCTGCGGATAGCGCGGGAGACCGCAGATATTACGCAGGCGGATGCCGCGACGGATATTGATGTCGCGCGAACCACCCTCGTCGCAATCGAAAAAGGTCAGCGTCGTATCCGGATCGACGAGTTACAAAGGCTAGCGCGTCTATACGACATGTCGATAAATGCCCTACTGCGTCGTGAGTCTGTTCACGTCGATCTCGTCCCTCGATTTAGAAAACTGCAAAAAAGCGCCGAAGATGCATCGACTGCCGCCGCGCAGCTTCTTTCGAACCTGGCCAGGGCCGAGGTCGAACTTGAAAACCTTCTAGGAATCAGTCGCACGCGCAACTATCCACCCGAGCGGCCACTCCTGCCCGGCAATGTTCGGGCTCAGGCCGAAGGCGATGCTCAGGAATTCAGGCAATGGCTGGGCCTCGGGCTAAGTCCGATCCGTGATCTGGTCACGTTGCTTGAATTGGAACTTGGCGTTCGTGTCTACATCCGGAAGCTAGATGCACGAGTCTCGGGGCTTTTCGCCTATGATGAAAAACTCGGCGCATGCATCCTACTGAATGCCAGTCATCCGCGCGAACGCCGAGCCCAGACCGCTGCCCATGAACTCGGCCATTTCATTTCGGCTAGGCAGACGCCGGAAGTCCTCCATCTCGACGAGACGGAATCGTCGCGCGAAGAGCGCTATGCCAATGCGTTTTCGCGCAATTTCCTGACGCCGGCACGCGCAGTTATGCAGAAGTTTCGGGAAGTTACGGCTGGATCATCCACCCTGACCCGCCGTCATATCATCGTGCTTGCCCATGCTTTTGGCGTGTCCCGTGAAGCGATGGTCAGGCGGCTGGAAGAGCTCGGCCTCACCAAATCGGGCACCTGGGACTGGTTCGAATCCAATGGCAGAATCACGGACGATCAGGCTCGCCAAGTTCTGGGAGATTTGGTTCCATCCGATAGCGCCAAAACTGAAGCAATCCGGCCGACGACCTTGCGGCTAAACATGCTGGCCGCAGAAGCATGGAGGCAGGAAATTCTCAGCGAAGGGCAACTCGCCCGCCTTCTACATCTAGATCGCATCGAGTTACGTGAAATTCTGGACGACATGGAGATCGAAGGAGGCCAGGCGGATGGAGTGCCAAAGCTGCTTGACTGATCCCGCTTCTCTGATCGTTGCAGATACGAGTATTGTGATCAATCTGAACGCAACCGGATATTCAGGAGAAATTTTGGACGCATTGCCGAACAGACTACTGGTCGTCGAGGAAGTATCTCTTGAACTTGAGAACGGGCGACGCGATGGGAACTCGGACGCGGACGATTTGTCAGCGTTGGTCTCCGCAGGACGTGTGGAACTCGTGAAACTCGGAGATATCGGCACAAAGTTTTTTGAAGACCTGATCATAGGAAGCGCCACGGAAACGCTCGATGACGGTGAAGCGGCGACGATCGCCTATTCCTTCGAATGCGGTGCAATTGCGCTGATAGACGAGCGCAAGGCCAACCGTATTTGCGCCGCGCGCTTTCCGGAACTCGGCATCGGTTGCACTGTTGACGTACTGGCGCACGCCGCCGTCATCGACGCCCTCGGCGGGGAACAGCTGAGCGACGCCGTCTTCAACGCACTTTATCGCGGCCGGATGCGAGTGCTAGCCCATCATTCTGAATGGGTGGTCAATACCATTGGAACGGACCGCGCGGCGCAGTGTACTAGCCTACCGATGTCATTGAGAACGACTTCCGGCACGCACAGTTAACCTGAAGAGTTTTTTTGACGGTTTCTTTTCTTGGCACCCCAGTCGGCCACGTAGAATTGGACACCATCAACAAAGATACCCTCTCTGGTGTGCGGCCACAGTCCTACCAGATTTTTCGAAAAGGTCTGTTTTTGGATAGGAACTTATAGAGTCCAGCAACAAATGCCAAAGATCGGCTTCCTTGGTCTTTACCTCCCAACTGTATGCCCTGGGGTCCATCACTCTACTCCAAAATTTTTTTCACTTCGGGAAAGGGCAAAACGGTGAGACCTAGGAAGCCCATTATAGGGCATTTACACGTTAACTGCCGCTGTCGCCAGAATTCGATCGTGATCCGGATCAGGCTGCAAGCCAACTTTGATTCCAGACAGCGAGCGTCTCGGCTCGAAACACCTTGAAGATGCGGCGGGATAGAAGATGGCGTTGAACATAGAAGGCGTTGTAGACGGCCGCATGGATTGACAGAAACCGTTGGGCCGATCCCGGCGACTTGAACCTCTGTTGTTTTCGTTCGCGTCGTCGCACCGGCTGATGTGAGTTCTCCGCTCGATTGTTCGCTCGTAATCCCTGATCGTGGACCGCAGACAACCCTTCCTCACGAATGGCGACAACGTAGGATTTGAGCTTGTCCGTGGTGATGCGCGTCGGCGCATAACCCTGCTTCTTCAGCAGCTTTCGGAGCAATCGCCTGGCCGACTTAGCGCAGCGTCGTGGCTGAACCAAGAAGTCGAGCACCTCGCCTTCGTCGTCGACCGCCCGCCATAGCCAGTATCTCCGGCCACGGATTTTGACGACCATTTCGTCGAGGTGCCAACGCGTACTGGCGCGCGGACCGCTACGACGGAGATTGCCCGCAATCAGCCGCCCGAACTTCAGGAACCAGCGTCGAACCGTCTCGTTCGAAACATCGATGCCACGCTCGGCCAGCACGTCTTCGACATCACGAAACGACAGCGTGAACCGGGCATAGAGCCAGACCGAATTCTGAATGATCTCGGGCGGAAAGCGATGACGCTTGAAGGAAATTGAGGTCATACGCCGACGGTAGCGACACCTGACCACCCAGGCCAGTCACTTAACGTGTCAATGCCCCCGGGTGACGCCGCGCATGCATCGGGGTCCGGCGGTCACGTCAAACAGGCGGGATCGAAGACGTAGTCGCCGGCCAGCCAGCGCAGCACTTCGGCGGCATAGGGATCGCCGCGAAAGGCGCCGTAGCGTTTGTCCATCGCGTCGCGCTCGGTCGCATCCATGCCTTCCAGACCCTTCTTCTGGAAGATCTCGAAGTCGGAGATCAAGGCTTCGGCCAGCGCCTCGCCGCACAACGCGCGGCAGGCCGTCGCGTAAGCGGCGGCGGGGTCGTAAGCATCGCCGAGCTCGTAGCTCGTAGCCAAACTGTGCAGGGGAAGGCGCGACAGCCAGGCCTGATTCATCGGGTTGACCGCCTGGCCGGCAATCTGTTCGCGCAGCTCGGCCGGCCGGTCGTGAAATGGGCCAAGGTGCAAGAAGGGCGACATGAGTTTGCTGTCGTTGACCGGGTAGTTATCCCACAGGAAAGGCCGCCGGCGCAGCAGGTCCGCGACTTCATCAAGGTGCGCTTTGGGGTAGGACCGCGAACAGACTCGCGGTCCGGTCCAGAAGATGTCGATTTCGGGGTCGAGCAGGCGCCCGAGATCGGCCAGATAGCCCTGCGGCCTGGTGCCGTAGACGCGTTCGATGACGGGGTCGAAAGAGTAGTACGAGGGGCAGGCAATGAAGTGATCCGCCGTGCTGACAGCGCAGATCTCGTCGGCGATCGCCGCCTGTCGCGACGCCAGCTCGGGGTCGTCGCCACGCATGTCGTCGAAGAGGATGCAGAGAATTTCCGGACCGACGTCGTTCAACTGGCGCACCTTCTCGCGCAGGTCGGCGGTATTCGCGGCCGGATCCTGCAGGTGCAATTCAAAGGGGCTGAGACCGATGCCGAACTTCACACCCTTTTCGCGATAGGCGGCGGCCGTCGAGGTCGCCACTTCCATCGTCGCCTCCGGCCAGGGTTCGCGCCAGCGCTGGCGCAGCAAGCGGTCGTCTTTGGGCGCATAGATGTAGAACTGAAAACCCAGTTCGGCGAGAAAGCCCGCATAGGCGGTGCGGTCGTCCCAACTCCACGGCTTGCCGAAGAAACCTTCGATGATGCCGACGGGCGCGCTTGCTCCGTCGTCGGTCATTTCGGGGCTCCACCCGGCCAGACGATGTCGGCGGTCAACTCCGGCCAGCCGATATCACGGGCGGCGCCCGCCGCCGCCGCGGCCGGGGCCAGCGCCGCGTCCCACTTGGCCGCCATGAGGCGCTGGCCTGTCATGGCCTGCGAGGCATCCGACAACAGCCACGCCGCCGGCGGCCCCATGACCGCCGGCGCCAGCATCTGGTCGCGCGGCACGCCGGACTCGTCGGCGATAAAGGCGGTATCGGTCGGTCCGCCGGGAATCAGTACATTGACCGTGATTCCCGTGCCCGCCAGTTCCTTGGCCCAAACGGCCGAGGTCGCCTCCAGCGCCGCCTTGACGGCGCCATAGGGCAGGATGCGCAGCATGGTGAGAAAGCTCGTGGTGTTGTTGACGATGCGACCCCAGCCAACCGCCTTCATGTGCGGCAGCGCTGCGCGGGTCACCGACATGGGGGCACGCAGGTTGACGGCGTAAAAGCGATCCCAGACCGCGGCGGTCAGTTCCTCGATCGAGGGATGGTGCTTCTCGGCATCGGGGCGCAGCGACGAAACGCCGACACCGGCATTGTTGATGACCGCCTCAAGCCGGCCGAAGTGCGCCAGTGCCGCCTCGACGGCCGCGATGCAAGGGCCCTCGAACTCAAGATCGGCGAGGATCGGCTGCAGTTGGCCGCCTTCACCGAGCTCCGCGACGAGCCGCTCCAGCGCCGCGGCATCCTTGTCCACCGCGGCGACGCTGTGGCCCTCGGCAAGCAGCGCTTCGGCGATGGCCCGGCCAATGCCGCCGGCGGCGCCGGTCAGCAGCACCACGCGCCCGCCGCCGGAGTTTCCCTTCGTCGTCATGCGACCTTGATCCTCTCCAGAGCCGTCCAGTCGTACTCCATGCCGTATCCCGGCCGTTCCGGCGCGATGGCCTTGCCGGTCATCGATGACCGGCGAATGCGCCATATAGTCGTCGAGGCCGAAGGCGATTCACCGCTCCGGAAAAGCTGCTCTAACCTGTTGAGAAAAGAGCGGATTCACGCGATTGATCAGTGTGTCTTGAGTTTGCATCGCTTTGCGCTATCCAAATCAACGCACGATACTGATCTAACAATTGAGTGTGAGATTCAATTGTTTAGTGTCCTTCGACCGTGAAATTCAAGGGTATGAATTTCACGATCGAGACACTTGGACCTATTCGAAGTTCACGTCAATCCGCGGCAAAGCAATAAAGACGGCCCGCGCCGCCGCTACTTTGCAGGTTCTCCTGGCTGCAGCCTCTCGAGCCATGCGCCGACGTCCATGAGATGTTGCCCCCGCCATGCCGGTCATGGTGCCCGACCTGGGCGCTGCCTTCGCCGGAGCTGGTCCAGTTG
>JAJFGM010000485.1 GCA_021776145.1 Kiloniellaceae bacterium
ATACCGAGGTCGAAGAGATCGGCGCGCTCGTCGAAGCGCTGATCGCCGGACGCGGGGTGCCGCCTGCTGTTCCGGCGATGTTGCGCGGCGGTCAGGTGTCGGCGCAGGTGACACTACGACATCAAGGACAAGCCTTGGCCGCCGCTTGGGGCAGCGGCGATACCGGTCTGGCGGCTTTGCAGGCGGCCATTGGCTTGGCGCAAAGTCGCCTTGCGCCTGGCGAGATGGCGGTCGATTTGGCGGAAGTGGCCCTCGCACACTCGTTCGAGCCAGTCCCTTACCAAAGCCGCCAGCTTTGGTTCTCCGACCGCGACCGCGGCGTGCGCGGAATTGAACTGCGCCATGCGGGGCGGGTCGAGCGCTACAGCCCATTGGATATGATCACGCGCAATCGCTCCTTCGAGAGCCTGATCGCGGACTTCGGCGCGCCCTTGGCATTCAGCGACAAGGCCTTGGCGGCGGACAGCGGGCTGCGCCGCTTCGACGCCGAACAGATTCTGGTGCGCCTTCCCGGTGGTGCCAGCGAGCGTCTTTTCCGCGGTAACCGCATCGTCCGCCTTTCCGCGGTAACCCGCGAAAACACACTGGCCACGCTGCGTCACCTCGCTGTCTGGCTGGCCGGCAACGTGCGCCGCGACGGCAGGTTGACCTACAGCTATGGGCCAAGCCGGGCCGAGGAGCCAGAGGCCAACGACGCCGCAAGCCAGTGGATGGCTTCGGCGGAACTCGGGCGCCTGGCGCGGGAAACCCGCAATCCGGTGTTGGCGCGCATCGTCGAACGCAACGTGCGCTACAACCTCGACAACTTCTATCTCGTCAAGGATGGTCGGGGCCTGATCGAGTATCGCGGCAATGTCGAGCTTGCAGCCATGGCCAACGCGGTGTTGGCCATCGCCGAGTTGCCCGACCGCGGCGCATTTGCGGCCGAGGAGCAAGCGCTCAAGCGGAGCATCCTGGAGCTGTGGAACGACGACGGGTCGTTCAGCGAACCGGTGGACGGCCAGCGCGACGCGTCATCTTGGCGGTCCCATCGTGGCGAGGCACTTTACCTCCTGGCTCGGCTCTATCGCCAAAGCGAAGACCCGGAGCTGCTGCGGCGCTTGATGAAAAGCTACGGTTTTTACGCCCGCTGGCACTTGGCCAACCGGGATCCGCATTTTATTCCGGGCCACACCCAGGCCTATTACCTTGTTTGGGGTAAGACGCGGTTCGCGTTTCTCAAGGATTGGGTTTTTCTGATCAACGATTGGTTGCTCGCCCTGCAACCTTCGGCCCCGACTGCCTATCCCGATGTCGACGGCCGCTTCCACGATCCCCTGAACCCGCAGTACGGCCAACCGGATGTCACGGACACCGGTCTCTACCTGCAGGGTCTTGTCGATGCGTTTCGCCTGGCCCGCCAAGTCGGCGATAGGTCACGTGTCGAAGCATATCGGCGGGCCATCCGGCGCGGTCTGCGCAGCGTCATGCAGCTGCAATTCGACGATGACGACGATCTCTTTTATGTCGCCGACTCGGAACATTCGCGGGTGCGCGGTGCCCTGCGCACCACGGTCTACGACAACGAGATCCGTATATCCGGCGTACAGGCCGTCTACGCGGCACTGCGCAAGGTGTTGGACGCCTTCGAGGACGAGGATTTCAGAGAGTAGGCGAGGCAGTGCGGGATGTGGCGCGGTCGATCAACGCATTTCCGCCGAAGGGTACTCGTACTCTTCCTCTTCTTGCGCGTCGTCCATCTCGGCGATGACGCGAATGCGCTCCAGTTCATCACGGCACTGAGAAAGCAGCGTGATGCTCTTCGAACGCGACAGCAGTGACAACCCGAATGCCAAGCCAAGCACGATCATGCCGGCGCCGAGGGCCATGGCGGTGCCTTGCTGATAGCCACCGGCGACCGTGATATTCACCAGCAAGCCGCTGCAGATCGGCGTTGCTATGATCAATACCCAGCCCAGCCAAAACAGCACCGTCGATATCAAAGGCATCTTTCCCCTACGCGCCATTCTCTGCTCCGAGCCAATGATTGCGCATATATTACTCTCCCTCAGCGGGCCGATTTACACCGTGTTCCGTTGTTCCGTCGTGGACCCAATTCCACTGCATTTCAGCCAAGCGGAAAATGCCGCACGCGATCGCTATCTACCATATAGATATCGAATGTCGAGGCAAAGTTCTCGATTTGGCGCAGAGGCTTGCGCCAAACTTTCTCGCGCTCGTGGTCAAGATCGCGGTAGCTCGTGGCCGGCGGCGCTGTCACAATATCGGCGATCCGGCCGCGCGGTTCTGCGCAGCCGGTGTGGACCGGCAGCATTTGGACCGGCAGCATTTGGACCGGCAGAATTTGGATCGAGCATGCTCGAGGCACTTTACGACCGAATTGATGACAAGCGCGACGAGCTCGTCGAACTGACCCGGTCTTTGGTGCGCATACCCACGATCAATCCGCCCGGCGATGCCTATGTCGACTGCGCCGAGCTGATTGGCCGGCGCCTGGCGCGGCGTGGGTTCGATATCCAGTACCTCCGCGGCGAGGGCACACCTGGTGACAGCGAGCGTTATCCGCGCACCAACGTTGTGGCACGTCGCGACGGCCGCGCGCCCGGGGCTTGCGTGCACTTCAACGGTCACATCGATGTGGTCGAGCCGGGTTTGGGATGGAGTGTGGACCCCTTCGCGGCCGTGGTTCGCGACGGCCGGGTTTACGGCCGCGGCACCTGCGATATGAAGGGCGGCCTGGCTGCCGCGATCATCGCGGTCGAAGCGCTGATCGAATCCGAGGTAGACCTGCCTGGCAGCATCGAGATCTCGGGCACCGTCGATGAGGAGACCGGCGGTTACGGCGGCGTTGCCTATCTCGCGCATCAAGGGTTTTTCTCCAAGCCGCGGGTCGATCACGTCATCATTCCCGAGCCGCTCAACGTCGATCGCGTCTGCCTTGGCCATCGTGGTGTCTGGTGGGCGGAAATCGAGACTGGCGGTCACATCGCGCACGGGTCGATGCCGTTTCTCGGCGATTGTGCGGTGCGTCACATGGGCGCCTTCCTGGCACGTCTGGAAAGCGAGCTCTATCCCGCCCTGGCGCAAAAACGCACCCGCATGCCGGTCGTGCCCGAGGGCGCGCGCCAGTCGACCTTGAACATCAACTCGTTGCACGGCGGCCTGGCCGAAGGCTACGACGGTCTGCCCTCGCCGCTGGTGCCCGATAGCTGCCGCATGGTCATCGATCGGCGATTCCTTATCGAAGAGGACTTGCCGCAGGTCAAAGCCGAAGTCGTCTCGATTCTCGAGGCCTTGCGCCACGAGCGCGCGAACTTCTCCTACGAGCTGCGCGACATCATGGAGGTGCAGCCGCTGATGACCGAGGCGGACAGACCAGTGGTGACAGCGGTCAGCGCCGCCGTCGAGCGTGTCCTCGGACGGCGGGCCGAGCACATCGTATCGCCTGGGACCTATGACCAGAAACACATCACCCGTATCGGTCACCTGAAGGACTGTATCGCCTACGGACCGGGCATTCTCGACCTGGCGCACCAGCCCGACGAGTACGTTGACATCGACGATATGGTGGCCTCGGCCAAGGTCATGGCGACCGCCGCCCTGGAGCTCCTGACCGGGCGAGCGCCGTGATACGTCCGGGCCGGCGCAACCTGATCACCGACGTGCCCGGATTGCGTGTCGGAAATGCCGACGATGCCGCCCTGCGCAGCGGCGTCACGGTGATCCTGCCGGATGCGCCGGCGGTTGCCGCCGCCGACGTCCGCGGCGGTGGTCCGGGTACCCGCGAGATCGACTTGCTCGATCCCAGCACGCTGGTCGATCACATCCATGCCATTGTCCTCAGCGGCGGGTCCGCCTTTGGCCTGGCGGCGGCCGACGGCGCGGTTTCCTGGTTGGCCGAACAGGGCCGCGGGTTCGAGATCTCCGGCGCCATCGTGCCGTTGGTGCCGGCGGCAATCCTCTTCGACCTGTCGAATCGCGGCGACAAGTCTTGGGGGTCCAACCCGCCATACCGCGACCTGGCGTGGCAAGCGGCCGAAGCCGCCACGCATGACTTTCCGCTTGGCAATATCGGCGCCGGCATGGGCGCCACGGCGGGGCCGCTGAAAGGCGGTCTGGGCAGCGCCTCGCTGGTCCTTGACGACGGGCTTGCCATCGGTGCCCTTGTGGCGGCCAACCCTGCCGGCTCGGTCACCGAACCGGGCTGCGGACGCTTCTGGGCCGCGCCCTTCGAACAGGCCGAGGAATTCGGTGGCCGGCGCGAGGGCGCCGGGCCGATCGACCTGGACTACAGCTTCAATAGCCAGCCCGGTGCCAATACGACCTTGGCGGTGGTCGCGACCGACGCGGCGCTGACCCCGGCGCAGGCGCGCCGCGTCGCCATCATGGCGCACGACGGCTTGGCGCGGGCCATTCGCCCGGTGCATACGCCCTTCGATGGCGATACCGTCTTCGTGCTCAGCCTTGGCCGACGGCCGCTCGATCCACCCGCCGACGCGCTTGCGCGGATTGGCATGTTGGCCGCCGACTGTGTCTGCCGTGCCATCGCCCGCGCGGTCTACGAAGCTGAAAGCCTGGATCAGATGAAGAGTTACAAGGAGATCCATGGCGCCTGAGCGGCGCCGGAGTTGGCTTGTCACCTCGTTAAAGTCGAAAAACGAAAAAAATGAACCAGCACACCGCAGACACGGAAATGACAGGGGAAAGACGATGAAAAAGGCAACGAGGAGATATCTGACGGCGAGTCTAACGACTGCCTGGATTTGTTTCGCCGCCAGCGCGGCCCTGGCGGCGCGCGATCACCTCAATCTCGGCGTCGTGCTCGAGCCGCCGCACCTCGATCCCACGGCCGGCGCCGCCGCGGCTATCGACGAGGTCGTTTACGCTAACGTTTTTGAGGGCCTGACCCGCATCGACCGAAATGGCGCGGTACAGCCCGCCCTGGCGGAAAGCTGGGAGATCTCCGTCGACGGCCGCGTCTATAGCTTCAAGCTGCATCGCGGCGTGACATTCCACGACGGCTCGATCCTCGACAGTGCCGACGTCGTGTTTTCGCTTGAAAGGGCGATGGCGGAAAACAGCGTCAACGCTCAAAAAGGCCTTTTCGAGCCAATCGAGAGCGTCGCGGCGCCGGGGTCCCACAGCGTCGTCATCACCTTGAAGCGGCCGACCGGTCACTTCCTCTTCAATCTCGGCTGGGGCGATGCCGTCATCGTCGCCCCGGAAACCGCCGACGCCAACAAGTCGACACCGGTTGGCACCGGCCCCTTCGTCTTCTAGCGCTGGGTCAAGGGCGACCGGGTCGAGCTGCAGCGTTTCGACGGCTATTGGGGCGCCGCGCCGGCACTGGCCAGTGCCACCTTCAAAATCATACCCG
>JAJFGM010000486.1 GCA_021776145.1 Kiloniellaceae bacterium
TCACCTCCCGGGCGGAGCCGTTTCATTTTCTCGTGCTGGGGGAGTGTTAAATTACCGATCAACTATTTGGCGGCAAAGAGGCTCAACATAAGGGCGTTGGCCCCATTTGTTCCCAATTCAAGGCGAATTCGTCATCTGTAATTCAGCGAATATTAACGAGGTACTATGAGTATTGGGTGGGTAACTAATGCCTCGCTGCCAAGGTTCACGTCAAACGTGTGAGTTGCAATTTGTAGCAGTTCTGAAGCCGTGCCGTCGGCCCTATTGGGAAACGCCTGCGTGTGATGAATCTCGAAGACAAGGCTTCAAACGTTGGTCACTGGTCGTGGCGGATTGGGCAGCCCTTGATCTATTGGTCCGGCGAGGTCTTTCGCATCCACGGGCTGCCACCCGAGGCTGCCAATCTTTCCGTTGAGCGTGCCCTGCAGCTTGTACACCCCGACGATGTCGCGACGGTGCGTCAAGTGCTGCGGCAAGCGATGGAAAACGATGCCGGATTTTCCTATACCGCACGCATACGTCGCCCCGACGGCAGCGAACGCTGGATCCTGAACCAAGGTCACTGCCAGCGCGACGACAAGGGGCAGGCATATGAGCTGGTAGGGGTGCTGCGCGATATAACCGAAGAGCCCCTTGCATCGACGGGCGAGACGGTCGTGGGCGAGAGGTCTGCAACCGAAAGCACCGAATTGGAGGTGATGACGCCCGCGGCCATGGACTTGATCGCTCGGTCGCTGAGCGAAATCCTGGTGATCGATGCGGCGACACATAAAATCCGTCTTGCCAGTCGTGGCGCTCGCAGAAACCTAGGCTACACGCCGAACGAACTTGAAGATCTGACGCCAGTTGACCTGAAGCCTGAATTCTCGCCGACGGATTTCGAGCAGTTGTTGGCGCCCCTCTTGAATGGGTCATTGGAAAGCCTGAAGTACGAGACCCTGCTGTCGCGCAAGGATGGTAGCATCTACGACGTCGAACTGCTTCTCGAGGCCATGCTCGGGGAAACGCCGCCCATTTTGTTGGCGCACGTTCAGGATGTGTCGGGTCGCAAGAATTTCGAAAGGGAAAAGCAGGCAAGCAGCGAAGAGGCGCAGAACCGCTTGCTCGATCTCCAGGCAGCGCACCGGGCACTGGAAACGCAGAGTCATAACCTTTCGAGCCTGGCCGATGAACTTGCCGTCGCGCGTGACGCCGCCGAGGGCGCCAACCGGGCCAAGTCCGAATTCTTGGCGACCGTCAGCCACGAAATCCGTACGCCGATGAATGGGGTCATAGGCATGGCCGGCCTGCTGCTCGACAGCGAACTCGATAGCGAGCAGCGGCAACACGCCAAGTCCATTCAAAGCTGCGGCGAGGCGTTGCTCGGAATTATCAACGACATTTTGGACTTCTCGAAGATTGAGGCCGGAAAGCTCGACTTTGAGGTGACGGATCTCGATTTCTTCGCGGTTGTTGAAAGCTGCCTAGATCTCATGGCCGGTCGGGCGCATGCCAAAGGACTGGATCTTGCCGCATATATTTCACCGAGCGTTCCGGTGAATTTGCAGGGCGATCCAGGCCGCCTGCGGCAAATTCTGCTCAACCTCCTAAGCAACGCCATAAAATTCACCGAGAAGTGGGGCGTTTGGATCGAGGTCGACGTTGTACACCAAAACGACCAGAGTGCGCGGCTGCGGGTCCGCGTGTCGGATTGCGGCATCGGCATTTCCGAGGAAGTGCAAAACAGGCTTTTCAATAGGTTCATTCAGGCCGATGCCTCGACCAGCCGCAGGTTCGGTGGTACCGGACTTGGCTTGGCGATCAGCAAACAGCTGGTAACGCTCATGGACGGCGACATCGGCGTCGAGAGCAACTTGGGCGAAGGCAGCACCTTCTGGTTCACATTCAAGCTGGAAACAGGGCAAACGCCTGACGGCGGCGAAAGTGACGAAGCCCGCCTGACCTCTTTGCTGATGGGGCGCCGCGCACTGATTGTCGAACACAACCACGTCACGCGGCGCAGCCTGAAAAAGCAACTCTCGGCCTTTGGCATGACGGTCAGCGCCGTGCCGGCAATGGATGATGCGCTTGACATACTGGCCGCCGTCGATTCGAAAGAGGGGGCCTTCGATGTTGCTTTTATCGACCAGCTGCAACCGGTCGACAGCGTTGCGGTCGCAGGATTGTTAAAGGATACGGGACCGCATGCCGACTTGAAGATGGTCTTGCTTTCGCCTCTGGTCGCCGGTGGTGCCAGCATGCCGGCGCATGACCTTGGGTTTGACACAGAACTCGTCAAACCGCTGCGTCCGACCAGAGTACTGGATGTATTGAAGCGGCTCTACGGACTGGTTGCACAAGAGCAGGCTGCAGACTCGGCCGCGGCGGCGGTCCCGCGACAGGATCGTCAATACCGTATTCTTCTGGTCGAAGACAACCATGTGAACCAGTTGCTGGCGGTCTCGATCCTCTCGAAGGCTGGCCACCGGGTCGATGTCGCGGGCAACGGGTTGGAAGCCATCGAGGCGGTGCGCAGCCGGCCATACGATCTGCTCTTGATGGATATGCAAATGCCCGAGTTGGACGGCTTGCAGGCGACGCGGCGCATTCGCGCGATGAGCGGTCCCTTGGCCGAAATTCCCATTATCGCGATGACCGCCAATGCCATGAAGGGTGACAAGGAGCGTTGCTTGCAGTCCGGCATGAACGACTACCTGTCAAAACCGATCGACAGAAACGATCTCTTTGCCAAGATTGCCCATTGGATGTCGGAACCGGAAACTGGCGTGGCACAAATCGAGGACGGCATGGATCCGGCGAGCGACGGCCGGACAGCGACAGAAACCGACGTTGTGCTCGGCGATTTGCTCAAATCCCTGGGCGAACTCGAGACGAATTGACCTTCGGTCGGTTGCGGCATCACCGTTGATTTTGCCGTGGCGCGGCTTCGGCTCGATGGCGACGCACGAGCTTCGCGACACTGGATCATGTGGCGGCTAAGGTGCCCGCGCAACCAGGGCCCAGTCGACAGCCAAAGGCGCCGCTGGCGCTGCAATTGTCACGCCCGCGACCGCGGCACATGCGAAAACGTTTCGCGAAGCCCGCGCGGCAAATTACACAGCAATATCACGAGACATTCGCGCGCACCCCGGCTATCGTTCGGTCTGAGTTCAGCAACCTGATCGCACTATGGGAGCTTATCGTCACTCCGATCGCTCAGGTTCTATGATTGCTATGGCCGAATTTGAACGGGAGTCAGTTCCAGATGTTTGCCAAGTCAGATAAACCAGCAGAAACCAAAGCCTCCGCGCCGGAAAGCCCTCCCCCTCCCAAGGTCGATAGGTCGAACCAGGCGCCTTCGATCATATCCGCCGATCTTGAAATTACGGGAAACCTGAAAAGCGACGGCGATATCCAGATTGACGGCCGCGTGAAGGGCGATGTGCACAGCCGTTCCGTTACCATTAGCCAAAGCGCCCTGATCGAAGGGTCGATCTTTGGGGACACGGTCAAGATCAGCGGCACGATCCGTGGTCAGGTCGAAGCCCCAAACGTGACCATTCAAAAGTCGGCGCATGTCATGGGCGACATCATCCACGGCACCCTGGCCATCGAGAGTGGCGCACGTTTCGAAGGCGCCTGTCGCCGCCTGGAAAAGCAAAGCGCTTCCAAGGGATCCGGCGAGCCGACAAAAGCGGCCTGAGCTGTCGCGCCGTCGCCTGACGAGGTACACCGCAATAAGAAAGGGCGCCTTCGAAGCGCCGGCCTTTGGCATTCGCGCCGGGTGCTGAGTTAGGTTGGAGCTCTTGACCGGCGCATGGATGACCCTGCCGCCGCGACGCCATGCGTGGCGGCAATCGGTCCGGAAATGCACCGGGCAGTTTCTTCCGGCAGTTGGAGGCGCGGCGCGGTTATTGCGCGGCTGTTTGCCGCGCATCCCGCGCGGCAGCGTCCTTGCGTGCCTTGTCGACCGCGACCTGACCGAACTCGGTGGCCTGGAACATGTCGAGCTCGTCCATGTCCTGCTCTTCGGCAGGGGTCAGTGCCAGGTCCATGTAGTCCAACCTGGCCGGGTCCTTTACGACCCTCGTCATGGCCCGGCTATAGCGCCAATAGAGCATGGCCAGGCGGGAGTACTTGCTGACAATGTTCCAACTCAGACGGGAATAAAAGACGAAGGGGTTTACCCTTGGCAGACCGGGGCGCCGGTCGCGCCGATATTTGCGTCGGAACAGCCCACCTTGCAGGGGATGTACGCCCTCCAGCAACTGACAGGCATAGAACCACAGGGCGAGCCGCATGACCTTGCGCGGATTGCGGCCCATGGCGGCGGTCCGGCGCATCAGGGTTTCTATGTGCTCGGGGGTATAGAAAGCGTCCCAGGCGCGGTGATAGATGTCCTGAAACTCCGCCGCTGACATCAGCGGGTGTCCGGTGCAGACATGTTCGAGATCGTATTTGTTCATGTCCGGATCCATCCAGATTCCCTTGCGGTCCAACACCTTGTGGTCTTCGGATCCGGGCAGCGGTGTCAGGCAAAAGAACTCGACAATGTCGACTGGTAGTTCGCGCTTCATGATCTCGATATCGCGCAGGATTCGGTCCGGCGTGTCGCCGGGGAAGCCAAGGATGTAACCGCAATAGGTGATGGCGCCGACAGCCTTCCAAGCCTGCAGCATCGTGCGGTATTCCGTGATGCGGTTTTGCCGTTTCTTGGCCGCCATCAGGTTGTCGGGGTTGATGTTTTCAAGGCCGATGAAAACGCGTTTGACGCCGGCCCGGCCGGCTTTCTCGACAAAGTTGGGGATCTGATGACACAGGGTGTCGACCTGGATGATCAGCTTGATGTTGACCCCGACCTCTTCGCGGAACTTGATAATGCGGTCGAAGATCGCCTCCCAGTTCCTGTTGCGCGCGAAGTTATCGTCGGTGATGAAAAAAGAGCGGATGCCATCGGCGAGGTTGTCACGCAGGATGAGTTCGATGTCGTCCGCCGTGCGATAGCGTGACTTGCGGCCCTGGACGTTGATGATGGTGCAAAAGCTGCACTGAAAGGGGCAACCGCGGCCGGAATCGAAGCTGGCCCGGGATTCCAAGTTCCGTTCGATATTGAGACTCGGCAGGATTGGGATTGGCACGCCTTCGAGGCCGGGCAGGTCCTCCATATGATTGTAGAGTGGTTTCAAAGTGCCGTCATAGGCGTCTCGCAGGACCTCGTCGAGCCGCCCCTCGGCTTCGCCGGCAAAGATGGAAATGCCGAGATTCATGGCCTCTTGGATATCGACCGGGAGTTTTGGCAGCATGGCCAGACAACCGCTTACGTGGAATCCCCCAATGCAAACCTGAATACCGGCCGCCCTGAGCGGACGGGCGATATCCATGGCGCGCGGGAACTGATTAGACTGCACGCCGATCAGGGCGACCATGCCTTTACCGCCATCGGCGCGGATGTCGCGAATCAGATCTTCCGGCAGGATACGGGTGTTGGTTTCGTCCTTGGCGGAGATCTTGATATCGACCAGTTCGCCCAGTGCGCGGCGCTGAATGCAATCCAAGGCGATCCCGTTCAGTGCCGCCATGGTGTTGGATGGTATGGCTGAGCGATACCATTGGATTACGTAGCCGTCATCGTCGTAGTGCGATGGTTTTATCAAGTACAGGCGAAAGATCTCGCGGTCAGGCTGAACGTGTGATGAGGACAATGTTTGCGGTTTCCGCATCTGCATTTCCCGGGACACCATCCGCCTGATTAAAGGCCTGGCGACGGAAAAATGGCTGCTGCCGCGTTCGGCGGCTCGAGCGTCATCGGTACTCTATAGACGATAACTCCGAAGGTGCAAAAAATTAACACAACCTTGCTTCCGCCGAAAGTGCCGCTTTTCCGGTTGCGCGGGTGTGCCAGCACCCTGTAGCGGCGGCACCATTTGGCGCGAAGCACCGATTGCCAAACGCCGCGCAATCAACGCGCTAGGCATGGAGGTACCGTGGTTTGTCGCGCATTAGAAGTGATATTTACATAAAACTATAATCAATTTATCGATATTTGAAATAATAGTAAATTTTGTTTTAATATAGAGAAGGTAATAATCTATCCGGTCTGAAATAGATTGGAAGGATATTTCATGGAAATCTCAAGCAACACCACACTTCCTTTGGCGGGACTGAATGCAGCACAAGGCGCCGAGCAGACCCGCGGCACCCAAGCGGCGCGTCCCGAAACCGCCCGGCCGGTCGAGTCCAATGCCGAAGGGGAGGGTGCCAAGGCCGATCGCGGATCGCGCGGCCAGACTGTCGATATCGAAGTCTAGATGCCACGCCCGGTTATACCTTGGCCTTGGGCCCCGACAACTGTGTGGGCAACGTCAGTTCGCCGGGGCAATCATATTGCCCGCGGCGGACTGTCCCGTGCCGCGCGGAGCCGACTGCTTGAGCGGTCACGAGGGCGCCGTTCGGCAGGTTGGATCAGGGCTTCGGGATCACCAGGCTCTGGTCACCAGTTCTATGCCTTTTTCGACAAGAAAGTCCTCGGCCGCGCCGCGTGCCGCGGCATGTGAGTCGGCGAATCCCTCGGCATAGAAGCTTCCGTTGAGCTGC
The DNA here is from genome assembly GCA_021776145.1 of Kiloniellaceae bacterium. Taxonomy (GTDB): domain Bacteria; phylum Pseudomonadota; class Alphaproteobacteria; order Kiloniellales; family Kiloniellaceae; genus JAJFGM01. The sequence goes on from JAJFGM010000486.1 coordinate 6,574, forward strand.
CAGGTCACCCGCCACTTGTAGCTGGTTTCTCCCATCAGCTTCCGCTCGCCAGGGTCGCCGCGCCATGGTTCTACGACCAGCGTGTAGTTTTTCACCGCCTCGGTCCTGCTCCCCATCGCGGTCCCAGCACCCATGCTATCCGCGCTCTTTTGTTGCGTTCTGGGCCGCAATATTTATTGCCGTTCGTTCGCACTATCCGCTCCGGCTGGCTGCGATGGCGTTGCGCCGCAACGGGCTCTTCGGCGGAAAACACCCGTATCTTTTCGCAAGACCACCTATCCATCAAGGCCTAAGGGCGGCGCGGCCGGCACGGCAAGGCCGTCGATGCGGTCGCGGGGCCGTGTCCGTAGCGGCGCTCGGCGGTCGGCAGTTCGAGCGCGTGTCGAGCTTTGGTGCGCCGCGCGCAGGTCTCGGTATTGCGTTGCAAGGCCTTGATAACTAGTGGTTAACGGAGAGGAATTTCAGCCCGGGCCACTGCCGTGACGTGACAAGGCCGGCGAGCATAGGTAGACTGGACCTCGAACAGTGGGGCAAGGCGGGCAGGCGAATCACAGGCCATCTCTGCCGAGACCCGAAGTTTGCCCCAGAAGTCGGGATTTTAGGGGTATTTTAACCAAAAGTGCCTTACCTGCTGGTCGTCTAGCAGTTTGGCAAGTGGCGGCGGTGGTCTTACCGACGATGAGCGAGTCCAAACATACGCGAGGTCGAGGCGGCAATCTGCCGGAGGGCCTGCTGGCCGATGGCCGGCCTGAAGAGCGCGACCCGGATGTTGTGCGGTTGATGCAGCACCAGGTCACGGAAGCCTTCGAACGTCCGATCCTCGGTGCCGCGCCGCGCGGCCAGAGCTTGGCCGAGGCGTTGGCGGCCAGCGCGCCACAGCAAAGTGTCAATCTGGACGGAATCGTAACCTCCGAAGACGCCGGCGATCGTTTTTTGAGCGGCCAGGGCGGTGCCGAAGCGTACGCCACACCGCTCGATGCGGGTTTTGCCGGCATACTTGGCGATGGCCAAGGCGACGACGTGCTTGGACAGGGTATGTTGTCCCTGTTAATGACGTCGGAAGGCCCTGATCGCTACGGGGACAATGAGTCGAACACCTCGATTCTGGACGACGACGACTCTCCGCTCTTGTGAGCCTTTGCTCCTGCAATGGCATTCGACACGTCGGCCTCGCCTGATAGAACTTTCGGAACCCGGCTCAAATCGTGAGCCCCACGCGGATGGATCCTGCTCTAATCCCTACCGCTACGGACGCGGGAAACCGCGTCAAGCCAGCCGGCATAGCGTTCATGCCGCAGCGTTTCGTCGCCGCGCGGTTCAAAGCGCGCGTCGCATTGCCAAGAGTCCGCGATGGCGGCCAAGCCGCTGTAAAAGCCGCTGCGCAGCCCCGCCAGATAGGCCGCTCCTAGCGCGGTTGTCTCGGCGACCCGCGGCCGTTCGACAATGACCCCCAACGTATCGGCCAAGGTCTGCAACATCCAGTTGTTGGCTACCATGCCGCCGTCGACCCGCAAGGTCTCGAGTCCGGTGGCGCCGTCCGCCCGCATCGCCTCGAAGAGATCTCGGGTCTGGTAGCAGACGGCCTCCAAGGCGGCGCGCGCGATTTCAGCTGGGCCGCTGGCGCGAGTCAGTCCGAAGATGGCGCCGCGGGCATCGGCATCCCAATAGGGCGCGCCGAGGCCGGTGAAAGCCGGTACCAGATATAGCGAGTGGGTTTTATCGGCGGCTTCCGCAAGGGCTTGCGAGTCGCTGGCGGATTCGATGATTTTCAGTCCGTCGCGCAGCCATTGCAGTGCCGCGCCGGCGACGAAGATGCTGCCTTCCAGCGCATAGGTGGTCTTGCCGCCGAGGCGATAGGCGATGGTCGTCAAGAGGCGGTTTTTCGACGAAACCGCCGCATCGCCGGTGTTGAAAAGCGCAAAGCAGCCGGTGCCGTAGGTCGACTTCATCATACCGGGTTGAAAACAGGCTTGGCCGATGGTGGCGGCCTGCTGGTCGCCGGCGATGCCGAGTATCGGCAGCGGGACGCCAAAGAGATCGCCAGGCGTGGCGCCGAAATCGGCGTCGCTGTCGTAGACTTGGGGTAGGAGGGCACGGGGAATATTGAACAAGGCCAGCAGTTCGTCATCCCAGTCCTGATCGTGGATGTTGTAGATCATGGTGCGCGACGCATTGGTAGCGTCGGTGGCGTGAACGGTGCCGCCGGTTAGTCGCCACAATAAGAAGCAGTCGATGGTGCCGAAGGCCACCTCGCCACGCTCGGCGCGCTGACGCAGACCGGTGACGTTGTCGAGTAGCCAAGCAATCTTACTGGCGGAAAAATAGGGATCCAATAACAACCCGGTCCGGCGCGTCACCTCCGGTTCGTGGCCCGCCTGCTTGAGCTCATTGCACAGCGCCGCGCCGCGCCGATCCTGCCAGACTATGGCTTTGTAGACCGCTTCGCCGCTTGCCCGGTCCCAGATCACCGCGGTTTCGCGCTGATTGGTAATGCCGATGGCGGCGATTTTGGACGGTGGGCAGTCACCTCGTTCCAGGGCGCCTTTGACCACATCGACCGTATCGCGCCAGATGTCTTCGGGGTCGTGCTCGACCCAACCGTCGTCGGGGAAGTGCTGCGGCAGCTCGATTTGCGCCGCGGAAACGGCGCCACCGGCAGCATCGAAAAGGAGGGCGCGGCTCGAGGTGGTGCCCTGATCAATGGCGAGGATCATCTGGTCTAGGGGCATCGGATGTTCACCTCACTGTTGCATTTGCGGTTCGCAAGCGGCGGCGCCTGGATACCGAACAGATTTCGACGCGGGTCATCATCCGCGCCCTGGAACAAGGCACGGAATGACATGTTGGAAGCCGGCGCCGGCAAGATCAAGCGGCTGGCCGATGCGTGTGACAGTCAGGCATCGATTTTCGCTGGCCACGGTCCGTCGGAATTCGACCCGCCATGATCTAGATCAATGGCTGTTGACCGACCCTGGTCTAGCTTCGGTATCAGAGGGCGCCTAGGGCTCCGACCCCATCGGCTCTGGTCGTTCTCGCTATCCTGGTAACCGGCTGCAGAACCCGAGCCGGCACTGGCTACCCAAGAGTCACGCCTTGGGGACCCCAAATTCGACTTTGCCGGCCCGCG
>JAJFGM010000487.1 GCA_021776145.1 Kiloniellaceae bacterium
TGAACTCGATGCATCAAAAGTCCAACATCTAGGTTAAAAAGACGTTGAGGAGAGGGTTTTGGCCGCCCCTGAGCCGCCGAATTCAGCGCCTTATCCGGTCCTGGACGTCATTTCCGCGCGGATCTAGACGAGCCGCGCGCCGGCATGGTCGCGGACCAAGCAATGGTCGTGCGCGTGATCTGCCAGGGTCTCGATAATCTGGCAGCTTTCGACCTGGCCGCCGTCACAGGCGGCGATCATGCGCTCCAACTCGGCTTGCAAGCCAACCAGGCGGGCGATTCGGTCCTTTACCTCGGCAAGGTGGAATTGCGCGATCTGCGTGACGGAATCGCAGGATTGTCCGGGTTTGTCCGTCAGTTCCAAGAGTTGGCGGATCGCTGCCTGACTGAAGCCGAGCTCGCGGCTATGGCGGATGAAGGCAAGGCGGGCCACATGGGCCCGGCCATAAATCCGCGTGTTGCCGGGTGACCGTTCTGGTGGCGGGAGCAGCCCGATTTTCTCGAAATAACGGATTGTTGGGATTTTACAGCCAGTTTCGAGGGCCAAGCGGCCGATTGTGAAAGTCATTGCCCAACCTCGGAATTTTTCGCTTGTATCTATAGTAACTATAGATCCTATCCTGGGGTTAGTCGACACGCAAGACTCGGCGGAGGCGCCGTTCACCGCCGCCGGTCGGCAGGCCGAAGGTGGTTGATGAGCGGAACAAACGAGGATTTGGGCAAATGGCTGGCTGTTGCGGCAGTGAAGTGAAATTCGACGGTCTCTCCGCTGCCTTTAAGCGCGTGCTTTGGGCCGTTATCGCCATCAACGGAACCATGTTCCTGGTAGAATTGTCGGCTGGAATGCTGGCCGGCTCACAGGCCCTGAAGGCCGATGCGCTCGATTTCCTCGGCGATACCGTGACTTATTCGATCAGCCTGTTTGTCATCGGCATGCCGTTGGTGTGGCGGTCGCGGGCAGCGCTTTTCAAGGGGCTGAGCCTCGGCCTCATGGGTTTGTGGGTGCTTGGCTCGACCCTCTACCAAATTCTTCTGCTCGGTGTGCCGCGTGCCGAATTGATGGGCGCCATCGGCTTTCTCGCTTTGGCGGCCAATCTGGCCAGCGTGTTGTTGTTGCTCAAATACCGCGAGGGCGACGCCAACGTGCGCTCGGTCTGGCTGTGCAGCCGCAACGATGCCATTGGAAATGTCGCGGTCATTCTTGCCGCCAGCGGCGTCTGGGCGATGGAAACTGCCTGGCCCGACCTCATCGTGGCCGCCGTCATGGCCGGACTCTTCTTTTGGTCAGCGGTCCAGGTCGTGCGTCAGGCGCGCGGTGAGCTGCGCACCGCCGCGCTTCCCGCCGAATAGCTGTCAGGCTAGGACCTCGACCTTCGAGCCGGTGACAGCTTCTGGACACTGTCTAATTGAATCTAGCGCGTCTTGGTCCTCGAACCACGGCTTACGTCAGGCGCCGCATTCCGGGGCCTTCACACCAGGGCCTGTTTGATATCGGCGATGAGATCGTCTTCGCCCTCGACGCCGACCGACAGGCGCACGAGGCCGTCGTCGATGCCGAGCTTGGCGCGGATCTCGGCGGGTATCGAGGCGTGCGTCATTATCGCTGGATGTTCGACGAGGCTTTCTACACCGCCCAGGCTTTCCGCCAAGGCAAAGATCTCGACCCTCTCGAGGAAACGCCGGGCACTGTCGAGGCCGCCTTTCAAGACCGCTGTGACCATGCCGCCGTAAGCCTGCATCTGGCGGGCCGCGAGCGCGTGCTGCGGGTGGCTGGCGAGACCGGGGTAGTAGACTTTTTCGACCTTCGGGTGCGCCTCCAAAAACTCCGCCACCGCCTGGGCGTTGCTGTTGTGGCGTTCCATGCGCAGAGCCAGCGTCTTCAGGCCGCGCAGGGCGAGAAAGGAATCGAAGGGCCCTTGAATGCCACCGACGGCGTTCTGCAAATAGGCCATGCGCTCGGCGAGTTCGACGTTGCTGCCGACGACGATGATACCGCCGATCATGTCGGAGTGGCCATTGAGATACTTGGTCGCCGAATGCATGACCATGTCGAATCCGTGCTCGAGAGGGCGTTGCGTCCAGGGACTGGCAAAGGTGTTGTCGCAGGCGCAAAGAATGCCGCGGCGCTTGGCCAGCGCGGCCACGGCCTCCAGGTCGACCAGCTTCAACAGCGGGTTGGTCGGCGTCTCGATCCAGATAAGTTTGGTTTCCGGCCGGATCGCGGCCTCCAGCGCCGCGAGGTCGCTGAGGTCGACAAAACTAAAGTCGAGCGCAGCCGATCGTTTGCGGACATTCTCGAAAAGTCGATAGGTGCCGCCATAAAGGTCGTCCATGGCAATAACGTGGCTGCCGCTGTCGAGCAGATCGAGGACAGTGCCGATGGCCGCAAGGCCAGAAGCGAAGGCAAAACCGGCGCTGCCGCTCTCAAGGTCGGCGATGCAACGTTCGTAGGCCATGCGGGTCGGATTTTGACTGCGGCTGTATTCATAGCCCTTGTGGACCCCGGGGCTTTCCTGGACGTAGGTCGAGGTGGCGTAGATCGGCTGCATGATGGCGCCGGTCGTTGGATCCGGTGTCTGTCCGGCGTGAATGACGCGGGTTTCGAAGCTGGCGCGATTGCGCTGCGGGTTGCCGGCGCGATCGCCGTTGGCCGGATTGATGGCGGGTTTGTCGGGCATGGCTGTTATTTCATCCGTCGGCGCAAGTGGTTCAAAAGATCGATGCGCGTGATCAGGCCCTGGAAAGTGTCACCGTCGACGACGATGGCGACATGGTCCTGGGCGAAGATTGGCAGCAGGTGCTCGAGCGGCCGAGAGGCATCGATGGTCTCGAGCTTCGAGGTCATGGCGGTTTCAACCGGATCCTTGAAGCGCTCTTCATCCTTGAAGACGCGCAGCAGGATGTCACTCTCGTCGAGAATTCCGACAACCCCGCCACCGTCGTCGAGGACCGGGATCTGCGAGACGTCGTAGAGTTTCATCCGGCCGTAGGCGATCAGCAAGCTATCTTCGGGACCGATCACTACGGTACCGCGCTCGCTGTGCGGTCGGCCGATGACGTCACGCAAGTCGCCTTGGTGTTCGCGCTCTAGGAAACCTTGCTCGATCATCCAGTATTCGTTGAACATCTTCGAGAGGTACTTGTTGCCGCTGTCGCAGACGAAGGTGACGACGCGTTTCGGCGATGGCTGTTCGCGGCAGTAACGTAGTGCCGCCGCAATCAAGGTGCCAGACGACGAGCCGGCAAGGATGCCTTCCTTGCGCAGCAATTCGCGCGCCGTATTGAGGGATTCTCCATCCGAGATTTCATAGGCCTTGGTGACGCGCCGCAGATTGTCGGCGTTGGGCGGCATGAAGTCCTCGCCGATACCCTCTACGACCCAGGAGCCTACGTCGTGGCTGATCTCGCCGGTCTCGACGAAGTTCGCCAGGATCGAGCCT
>JAJFGM010000488.1 GCA_021776145.1 Kiloniellaceae bacterium
CGTGACCTCCTTCGCCGTCGTCTCGACACAGGCGAGGTCGAAGCGCGATTGGGGCTCGCCGTGGGCCAGGGCGAGCATCAGCCGGCCCTCGGCGAGGGGCGGCAAGAGCGCCTTCTTTTGCGCCGCTCCGCCGGCCAGGGCGACGAGGCCGCCGCCCAGCACCACCGCCGGCACGTAGGGCTCGACCACCAGGCCGCGGCCGAAGGCCTCCATGATCACGGCGACATCGAGGAGCGAGCCGCCGAGGCCGCCATGCGCCTCGGGCAATGCCACGGCGAGCCAGCCGAGTTTGGCGAAGGTCGCCCAGTTTTCGCGACCGAAGCCTGCCTCGCTGGCGGCCAATTCGCGGCGCGCCTCGAAGCCGTAATCGCGCTCGATGAAGCGCTCGGCGCTCTCCTTGAGCAGCTTCTGCTCGTCGCTCAGGGTGAAATCCATCAGAGCCCCAGCACCATCTTGGCGATGATGTTCTTCTGGATCTCGTTGGTGCCGCCGTAGATCGAGGCCTTGCGCCAGTTGAAGTATTTCGGGGCGATGGCCATGGCGTAGTCGGGGCCGACCGGTGCCTCGTTCCAGCCCTCCTGCAGGGCCTCGGGGATGTAGGGTTGGGCGAAATTGCCGATGGCCTCGAAGAGCAGCTCGGTGATGGCCTGTTGGATCTCGGTGCCCTTGATCTTCAACAGCGAGGACTCGGGGCCCGGCGCCTTGCCCGAGGTCTCGTCGGCCAGCACCTTGAGGACCACCGATTCCAGGGCCAAGAGGTCGATCTCGACAGCAGCGATCTTTTCGCGGAAGCCGCCGTCTTCGATCAGCGGCCGGTCGTCGAGCAGCTCCATGGCGGCGATCTTGCGCAGCCGCAAGAGCTGTTTCTTCGAGCGCCCGACGGCGGCGATGCCGACGCGTTCGTGGCCGAGCAGGAACTTGGCGATGGTCCAGCCCTGGCCTTCCTTGCCGACCAGGTTCTCGGCCGGCACCCGCACCTCGTCGAGGAAGACCTCGTTGATTTCCTGGCCGCCGTCGATTGTGGTGATCGGCCGCACCGTCACGCCCGGCGCGCGCATGTCGATGAGCAGGAAGGAGATGCCTTCCTGCTTCTTGCCGCTGTCGTCGGTACGCACCAGGCAGAACATCAAGTCGGCGTGCTGCGCGTAAGTGGTCCAGGTCTTGGCGCCCTGGACGACGTAGTGGTCGCCGTCGCGCGTCGCGCGCGTCTTCAGCGAGGCCAGGTCGGAGCCCGAGCCCGATTCCGAATAGCCCTGGCACCACCAATCCTGGCTGGAGAGGATGCGCGGCAGGTAGCGTTCTTTCTGTTCCGTCGTGCCGAAGGCCATGATGACCGGCGCCACCATCTGCAGGCCGAAGGGGATGATGCGCGGCGTCGCGCCCATCGCCAGCTCTTCCTCGAAGAGGTAGCGCTGCATCGGCGACCAGCCGGGGCCGCCGTGTTCTACGGGCCAGTTCGGCGCCGCCCAGCCGCGCTCGTAGAGCAGGGTCTGCCAGGTGACGTGGTCGGCTTTTCCCAGGTTGAGTCCCATCTCGACCTTGCGCTTGATGTCCGCCGGCAGTTTCTCGGCGACGAAGGCGCGCACCTCCTGGCGGAAACTTTCTTCCTCGGGACTGAGTGTCAGTTGCATTTTTCCTCCCTCGCGCGGCTTGGTCGGCCGAGCAAACTTGAGCTAACCTTAGATTCTGATCGACAAGCGAGGCTCCCCGAATGACCCAGAATAATCTCTTCGATCTCAACGGCAAGGTCGCGGTCGTCACCGGTTCGACAAAGGGCATCGGCAAGGCGATCGCAGAGGCCTTCGCCTTTGCCGGCGCCAAGGTGGTGATCTCCAGCCGCAAGGCCGAGGCCTGCGAAGACGTCGCGCACGCCATCCGCATGGAGGGCGGCGAGGCCATCGGCGTGCCCTGCAACATTTCCGACATCGAAGCGCTGGAAAGCCTGACGGAAGTCACCCTGGCGACCTGGGGGCAAATCGACATCCTGGTCTGCAACGCCGCCGTCAATCCCCACTTCGGTCCCTTGGCGGAAGTCACCGAAGAAGCCTACGACAAGATCATGGACAGCAACGTCAAGAGCAACGTCTGGCTTTGCAACATGGTGATCCCGCAGATGGCGGAACGGGGCGACGGCGTTGTCGTCATCGTCTCCAGCATCGCCGCCTTGAAGGGGCACGACAAGCTGGGGGTCTATGCCCTGTCCAAGGCCGCCGACGTGCAACTCGCCCGCAACCTGGCGGTCGAGTGGGGGCGCAGCAACGTGCGCGTCAACTGCATCCTGCCGGGTCTGGTGCGCACCGATATGGCGCGCGCCCTGTGGGAGAACCCCGAGACCTATGCCGAAGCCATCGAATCCTACCCGCTCGGCCGCATCGGCGAGCCCGACGAGATCGCCGGCACCGCCGTCTATCTCGCCTCGCGCGCCGGCAGTTTCGTCACCGGCCAGGGTATTGTGGTGGACGGCGGCTCGACCATCGCCAGCGGCCGTTACACCTGAGCTCAAGGCACGGTCCCTCTTGCGATGATCTCAGCCGCCTTTTCGATCAGGGTCGCGATACGGCGGCCGAAGACGGCGAAGCGCTGGTCCTGGGTCTGGCCGCGCAGGTAGCGGATGTAAATCTGCTGCAGCACCACGGCGATCTTGAATATGCCGAAGGCGTGGTACCAGTGGATGTGGTCGAGATCGAGGCCGGTGGTCCGGGCATAGCGCTCGATGACCTCGGCGCGGTTGGCGAAGCCGTCCTGCCAGGTCGGCATGGCGGCGGCTTCCAGCCAGGCCGGATCGTCGCCGGCCTCGCCCCAGAAGTTGAGCAGATAGCCAAGATCCATCAAGGGATCGCCGCGCGTGCACATGTCCCAGTCGAGCACCGCCACGGCGGTCGCCGGGTCGACCCTGCTGACCAGCATGTTGTCGAGCTTGTAGTCGTTGTGCAGCAGCGCCACGCTTTGCGGCGCCGGCAGGTTGCGCGACAGCCAGTCGACCACTTCCTGCATGCGTGGCAGGTCGGCGTGCTTGGCGACATCCCAGCGCCCGGCCCAACCCTTCAATTGGCGCTCGGCGAAGCCCTCGGGGTGGCCGAGATCGCCGAGGCCGGCGGCGGTCGGGTCCGCGCCATGCAGCGCTGCCAGGGCATCGACGATCATCCAGCCGACGCGCCGGCAGAGGTCGGAATCGCCGAGGCAGGCCGGCGGCAGCTCGCCACGAATGACGAAGCCGTGGCGCCGCTCCATGACATGGAAGGGGGCGCCGATGACCGCGGGATCCTCGCAAAGCATGTAGCTTTTGGGTGCCAGCTTGTAGACCTTGGAAAGACCGGCCAGCACCCGGTGCTCGCGTGCCATGTCGTGCGAGCTCGGCGCCACCGGGCCCAACGGCGGACGTCGCAGCACGTAGCTCACCGTGGCAAAGCGCAGCAGGTAGGTGAGGTTGGCGTGGCCGCCGCCGAACTGGCGCACCCGCAGCTCGCCCTCGGCCTTCGGCAGATGCGCGCGCAGATAGGGCTCGAGCCGCGTCTGGTCGAGCTGTTCGTCGGCGCGGATATCGATCAGTTCGGGGTCGTCCGCCATGACACCGTCCTCTCGCAGCTCTAAATCCTCAACAACCCCTAGGTCAGGCGACCTCGAAAAGACCGGCCGCGCCCATGCCGCCGCCGATACACATGGTGACGACGACATAGCGGGCGCCGCGGCGCTTGCCCTCGATCAGCGCGTGGCCAAGCAGGCGCGCGCCGCTCATGCCGTAGGGGTGGCCGATCGAGATCGAACCGCCGTCGACGTTGAGTTTCTCCGACGGAATGCCCAGCCGGTCGCGGCAGTAGACGACCTGCACGGCGAAGGCCTCGTTGAGCTCCCAAAGGTCGATGTCGTCCATCTTCAGGCCATTGCGCTCCAGCAGGCGCGGCACGGCGAAGACCGGCCCGATGCCCATCTCGTCGGGCTCGCAGCCGGCGACGGTGAAGCCGCGGAAGATGCCCCGTGGCTCGATGCCGCGCTGTTCGGCCAGCTTGGCATTCATCAGCACGCAGGCCGAGGCGCCGTCCGAGAGCTGGCTGGCGTTGCCGGCGGTGATGAACTTGTCCTCGCCCATAACCGGCTGCAGACCGGCCAGGCCCTCAAGGGTGGTGCTCGGCCGGTTGCCTTCGTCCTTGCTCAGGGTCACCTCTTCGTCGTGGATCTCGCCGCTTTCCTTGTCGGCCACCGCCTTGATGCTGGTCAGTGGCACGATCTCGGCGTCGAATCGGCCGGCGTCCTGCGCCGCCGCCGTGCGCTGCTGGCTCGACAGGGCATAGGCGTCCTGGTCCTCGCGGCTGATACCATAGCGCTTGGCGACGATGTCGGCGGTTTCGATCATCGGCATCCACAGCTCGGGCTTGTGATCCAGCAGCCATTCCTCGGTCATGTGATGCTTGTTGAGGTCGTTCTGCACCAGGCTGATGGATTCGAGCCCGCCGGCGACCATCACCGGCACCTGGTCGACGATGATGCGCTGCGCCGCCATGGCCGCGGTCTGCAGTCCCGAACTGCAGAAGCGGTTCACCGTCGTCGCCGAGGTGGTCACCGGCAGGCCGGCGCGAATCGCGGAAGGCCGGGCGATGTTGTGGCCGGTGGCGCCTTCCGGCAGGCCGCAGCCGAGGATGACATCCTCGACCTCGGCCGGATCGATGCCGGCGCGGGCGACCGCGTGTTGGATCGCGTGCCCGGCAAGGACCGCGCCATGGGTCTTGTTGAAGGCGCCGCGAAAGGCCTTGCCGATCGGCGTGCGCGCCGTCGAGACGACGACTGCCTCAGTCATGTTCCAACCTCCTTAGTTTTACCCTTTTTTGCGGTGCCGGCCCGCTCCCCCTCCCGGCCACCCAGAGCATATGATCCCATGGGGGGCCGGGAGGGGGAGCGGGCTGGTGCCGGTTCGGCGAAAGCCGAACACGCACGAACGACATCACTCGATCGAACTAAGCTCTAAAGTTCACCGAATCCCTTGCCGGACGCGGCGAGTTTTTCCAGCAGCGGGGCCGGCTTGAGGATCTCGCCGTGTTTGTCGTAAAGCCGGCTCATGGTGTCATAGATCTTCTTCAGGCCGATCCCGTCGGCGTAGAACATCGGGCCGCCGCGGTGGATCGGGAAGCCGTAACCGTAGATCCACACCACGTCGATGTCGCTGGCGCGCAGGGCCAGGCCCTCGTCGAGGATCTTGGCGCCTTCGTTGATCAACGGATACATGCAGCGCTCGAGGATTTCCCGGTCGTCGATGGCACGCCGCTCGACGCCGTTTTCGCGCGACACCTCGAGGATCAGCGCCTCGATTTCCGGGTCGGGCTGCGGCGTGCGATTGCCGGCCTCGTAGCGGTACCAGCCGGCGCCGGTCTTCTGTCCGAAGCGGCCTTTCTCGCAGATGCGGTCGGGGATGGCCGCATAGGCGACGGGTTGCCCGGTCTCCTTGACGCGGCGCTGGCGGATGCGCCAGCTGACGTCGAGTCCAGCCAGGTCACCCATGGCGAAAGGCCCCATGGGCAGACCGAAATCGTAGATGACCTTGTCGACCTGCTGCGGCAGGGCGCCTTCCTCGAGCAGGGCGTTGGCCTGGCGCGAATAGGCAAAGAGCATGCGGTTGCCTACAAAGCCGTCGCAGACGCCGACCAGTACGCCGACTTTGCCGATACGCTTGGAGAGTTTCATCACCGTCTGGATGGTCTCGGCCGAAGTCTTGGCGCCGCGCACGTTCTCCATCAGCCGCATAACGTTGGCCGGGCTGAAGAAATGCGTGCCGATGACCTTCTCCGGGCGCGTTGTCGCGGCGGCGATGACATCGACGTCGAGGGTCGAGGTGTTGGTGGCGAGGATGGCGTCGGCCTTGCAGACCTTGTCGAGGGTGCCGAAGACCTGCTCCTTGATGTCCATTTCCTCGAACACCGCCTCGATGACGATGTCCGCCTCGGCCAGGGCCTGATAGTCGGTTACACCCTCGATCAAGGCCATGCGGCGGTCCATCTCGGCCTGGGTGATGCGGCCGCGCGAGAGGCTGCCGGCGTAGTTGCCGGAGATGATCGACATCCCCTTGTCGAGCGCCTCGGCCGAGGTCTCCAGGATGCGCACCGGAATGCCGGCGTTGGCGAAGTTCATGGCGATGCCGCCGCCCATGGTGCCGCAGCCGATGACCGCGGCGCTGGCGATGGGCTGAGTTGGCGTGTCGGCCGGCACGTCGGGGATCTTGGCGGCCTGGCGCTCGGCGAAGAAGATGTGGCGCTGGCCGCGCGACTGCTCCGACGCCTCGCACTCGACGAAATAATCGCGCTCCTTGTCCATGCCCGCCTGGAACGGCAACGTGACGGCGTTCTCGACGCTGTCGATGCAGCGGTAGGGGGCGATCAGCCCGCGCGCCTTGCGGGCGATGGATTTGCGGGTCCTGTCGAATAGGTCGCCGGCATCGCCGTCGAAAGGGATCTCGCGGGTCTTGCGCAGGGGCCTGCCCTCGGCGACCAGCGCCTGGGCGAAGGCGACGGCCCCGTCGACCAGGTCGCCCTCGATCACGGCGTCGAGCAGTCCCATTTCCAGCGCCTTGGGCGCCGGCTGGTATTCGCCGGATAGGATGATGTCGAGCGCCGCCGCGGCGCCGATCACCCGTGG
>JAJFGM010000489.1 GCA_021776145.1 Kiloniellaceae bacterium
CCTAGAGCCGTAGGAGTACTCAGTGTATCTCAAACCCGTTCCGCCGGAACGCGAACGGTGACTGTTGTGCCTGGTCCGAGATCGCTGTCGAGTTCCAATCGGCCGCCGTGCAGTTCCGCCATCGCCTTGGACAGAGGCAAGCCCAAGCCGGTGCCGTCGAACTTCCGATCCAAACCGCTGTCGGCTTGAACAAAGGGACTGAGAACCGCCTCGTGATTCTCGGGAGCAATCCCCGGGCCGCTGTCGCGCACGACAATCGACAAATCGCCGTCGTCTTCTAGATGAGTTTTGATATCAACCTTGCCCGGCGCGGGTGTGAATCTCACCGCATTGGACAAGAGATTTACCAGGATCTGTTTTACTTTTCGCTCGTCGGCGAAAAGCTGTGAGACACCCCGATCGATACAATATTCTACTGTAAGGCCTTTTTCCGCGGCGCGGTCTTGCACCAGACGAATACTGCTATCGACAATCTCACCCACGTCTTGCCAGGATTCGTCGAGCTCCATCTGACCGGACTCGACCTTGGCCAGATCCAGAACATCATTGATGATGGCCAGAAGGCTCTGGCCACTGTCGTAAATGTCCTTGGCGCACCGCGCATATTCCTCGTGACCCACATCGCCGAAGCACTCGTTCGCGATCATCTCCGAAAAACCGATGATGGCGTTCAACGGAGTCCGCAGCTCGTGGCTCATGTTGGCAAGGAACTCCGACTTCGCGCGATTCGCCGCGGCGAGGGCCATATGCGCACGCTTGATACGCGTCGCGTCGAGGATCACACCATTCCAGATAACCGATCCGTCGGAACGCCGCTCAGGGCGGGCGATGGCATGCGTCCATTTTCTCTCGCCATTGGGAGTAACGATCTCTGCCTCGACGTCCCAGGTTTCCAATGTACGTGATGCCGCGAGCAAACGTTCGCGAAAGTCTTGCCGGTATTCCGGCCCATGACAGTCAAACAGCGCGTTCGGATCGGCCAGGATCTTAGCAGCCTCAACACCGAATATGTCGCGCGCGCCCTCACTGATGTAGGTGTATTTAATATCGCCCTCAGCAGTCACTACGCGCTGATAGACGACCCCGGGAATGGAAGCCGCGAGCGAAGTGAAGTTCTGGTCCGCTGACTGAAGCGCCCGCGCCCGGCGATCGTGTTCGATGGCCAAGCGTGCCAAAGGTATTAGTCCATCGATGGTGCGGAAGACCTCTTCATCCGGCAGATTGGCCGCGCGGAAATAGAGCGTCATCGCACCCCGGGCATTGCCGGTGTCGTCCAGAATTGGCTGAGCCCAGATCGATCGCAAACCGGCCGGCTGCGCAACAGCGTTCAATCCCCGCCAGGAAGAATCGGTTTCCAGATCGGCAATCACAACCGGCTCACGCCGCATCACCGCCGTTGCCGAGGGTTCAATCCGCGACCGTAAGGGAATTGTGTTTTGGACTAATTGATACGTTTTGGGCAGGCTCGGAGCCGCGATCAAACGCAAATGCGAACCCAGGGCGTCAACCTGAAACATGGCGCAGGCCGCGTCTTCGAAAAGATCCTCGACGACAAGGGCAAGCTCATGGAACACCTGTTCCAAGCTTGCCCCCCGAGCCAGAATGTTAAGGACGCGGTTCTGACCGACAAGGACGCGGTTCTGGTCCACTTCCCGCTTATGGCCATCTGGGCCAGGTGTTGCCTGTACGGAGTTGGTCATGAATATTGTCGTTGCGCTTTATTGAGGCTCGGCTGGCAAGCTATTCCAAGGACGCGCGGTGTCGCGATAAAAGCGTCGTTGGGGTGCGTTTCAAACGGTACAGTCGATCCCAGTCTTAATGAAATTGGTAAACTCCTGATTAATCGATTTTTTCCGGTTTTCCGATGAACTTAAGCCTGCACTCGTAGGGCCCCGAGGCCCGGCGCGCCGCAAGAGTTGTCGAACAGAGACTTCGGGCCCAACGCTGCTGGGCATCCCTCAAATCTACCCGCGACGGGTCGGCGGCAATACCGAGAAACATGGCGTGTTCGCGCCCAAGACCTCTCACTTCGGTAGGAAGTAAGCTCCAAGTTTATCGGCTGCCAGTTTGCCAACGGTGGTATCCAGCGGTCGTTTATGGTGTGTATTAGTTGTGGAAAATTTTACGTTATCTATTCTAGATTGAAGTATTTCCTGTAATATGACCCGCTAAATACCCGTCAGCTAATATTTAACATGATTTTTACCGTTTTCTTTCAGGTTAACTCCTCTATTTGGCCATAACCCGCTTTGGGAATACGAACTTTAGCGACCAGGAGGTGACTTTTGGCCACCGCACGATCTGCAATTCCGCTCCATACATCAGGACTTGCGGTGCCGGAAAACACGCCTCCACGGCGTGGCGGCCGCATTGAGCAATTGGAAGGGCAGCTCGATATTCTGCGCCGCCGACTGCGTATCGCGGTGATTTACGGTGGAGACAAATCGGCGGATGGCGCGGTTATTCATCAGACCTTCAATCCGCGCTCTTGGAAAAGCTACGAGAGCGTCGCCGAGGACATCGCAAACGCATTGGAGCGGCTCGGTTTCGAACATGTCACGCGCGTGCCCGACGATATGCGGCTTAGCCAGACATTGCAGCGCGAGGGCATTCACTTGGCGTGGCTCAACACCGGCGGTGTCCAGGGGTACAACCCGGTGTCGCATGCGCCGGCCATGCTCGAAATGCTCGGAGTGCCCTACATTGGTCACGATTCGTTGATTGCTGGAACCCTCGATAACAAGCACATCTTTAAGCAGGAACTGACCTATCTAGGCATTCCCACCGCGCCCTTTTTCACCTGGCATCCCGCGCGCGGCCCTTTTCGCCCCAAGGTCAACAGCCGCTTTTTGCAGACTTTCCAGGGGTATTGGGGACCCTATATCGTCAAGCCTGTCTCTGGGCGCGCCTCCCTCCACGTAAAATTTGTCGAAGACGAAAGCAACCTGGCCGACGCGGTCGCTGAGGTGTTCGAAGCCACCGAGAACACAGTGTTGATCGAGTCTTTTCTTCCAGGACAGGAATACTGCATCGCTGTGGGCGGCCACATCGTGGCACGGGAGCGTGTGCTGACGCGCATGGCCGAGCCTTTTGTTTTTGCCGGTGTCCAGCGGGTATTGGCGGAAGATGAGAAGATCTTCACCTCGATGGACCTGCAGCCGATCACCACGGAACGTGCTCGCCTGCTGGAACAGGAAACAGACGCGGAGATTCTCGAGCGGCTCTACGAGATCGCCCGTACGGTTTGCCTGGAGATGAGTTTGGAATCCCTGGTGCGGCTCGATCTTCGCGAAGATGGCGAAGGCAATCTACGAGTGCTCGAGGCCAACCCGAAACCGGACTTGAAAATGCCAAGCGAGACGGCGACGAGTCTGGTCTGCACGGCCCTGCCCGGCCTCGGCATGGACTACGACGACCTGATTCTTTCCTTGCTCGCAGATCGCCTTGACGTGCTTTTCCGCCACAAGCGCGGACGCGTAACACACCTTACCGAGCTGCTCGAATAACAGTCTCGATCAGGAGATGGCTGATGTTTTCTAGGTTTCGAGGAAAAGGATCGCCGATATGATCAAGCGCCGTTTGAGTGACGCGGCGACAATGCTGGTCGTGTGCGGTTTATCGCTGCTTCTGACTATCTACGTCGGTTTTGGTGAAGCGCAACGAACCTACACGCAGTTTCACGTCGACAAACTGCAGGCTCAGGGTCAGATCCTGCAGACTGCCATGGCAAGTTACCTTCGAGCCGGCTTACCGCTCCGCCAATACGTCGGATTTGCGACACGCGCCGAGGCGATCTTGACCTCCGATACTTCGATTTCCGCAATTTCCGTTTACGATCCGGCCGGCCGGCGTGTTTTCGGCACGGGTGACGACACGATGGTGTTGTTGCCGCAAGGCGCCACAAGATCGGAGGGCGAAGCTCAAACAGTCCCTCACATCGACCTGCGCCAGACTGACGACTTCCTCCAGGTCGTCTTGCCGTTGATGAATAAGTTCGAGACAATCGGCAGTTTGGCATTGACCGCACCACGCGCCACGATCGTCGCCTATCTGGAACCGCGTTTTAAGAACCTGCTTATAAGCGCCGCCGTGTTGTCGGTCATATTTGCATGGTTCGCCTCCGTTGCCGGTCCGCGCCTGGCAGGGCACCGTTTTCCCTGGCTGCAATTTTGCTATGCCATGACCTTTATGGCGATGTCGGCACTGGTCGTTGCGACCCTCGTATTCGTCTATGCAGAGGGGGCACAATCGAAAACCAAGTCGCTTGCCGATTCGCTCGGCCAACGGCTGCAGGACATCGTCGATTTCAACATCAACATCAACGAACTGGATGGTCTCGATCGGGTCTTCGACGAATATCGACGCCTTAATCCCGATATCAGCGCCGCCGGTATGATCGTCAACGGCAATGTCACGATCCATTCCGATCGCGCGGCCATCGGCGGCCCTTGGCACAGTGAACGCGGCAACTACGAGTACGTTATCGACCTGACGCGTCCGGAACAGAGCTTCAACAAGGTACATGTGGCCGTGGCGATGCCGTCGGAGGTTGTTTGGCGTCAAGTCTTGCGCAGCGTCAAGAATTTCGGAGCGCTTTTTGTGGCCGCGGCGTTCCTTGCCGGCCTGTTCCTGCATCTGGCGAAGTCGCTGCAATGGCTACAGGCGACAAATGCTTCAACGTCCGGCGAAGAGGTGACGCCGGAATTCGCGCATTTTGAGCTCAGCCTGGTCAAGGCGGTCTTCTTCCTTGCGGTCCTTGCCGAGCACCTGACTTACTCCTTCCTGCCGCAGTTCGTGGCCGGGCTTCTGGAAGAGGCCGGAGTTTCGGGCGCCTATGTCTCGACCCCCTTCATGCTCTATTACCTCTGCTTTGCGCTGGCGTTGGTACCGGCCGGGTACTACGCGCAGACAATCGGACCTCGGCGCCTGATATACCTTGGTCTCGGGATTGCCGCGCTTGGCCTGATGTCACTGATCTTCGTCAACGACCTGGTGACGGTGATGCTGGCCCGGGCGGCATCCGGTATCGGTCAGGGCGCATTGTTTATCGGTATCCAGTGTTACGTCCTGGCCATAGCGCCGGAAAATAAGAAAACGCAGGGCGCTGCCATAATCGTCTACGGCTTTCAGGGCGGCATGATTTCCGGCATGGCGATCG
>JAJFGM010000490.1 GCA_021776145.1 Kiloniellaceae bacterium
CGGGCGCGGCCGTCGCGCCGCCGGGTCTGGGCAATGCGACGGCCGGCTATGCAGCGCTCGACGCCGCGCCGGGTACTTACATCCACCAGACCTGATGCCGCTACCGCCTGTTACCCCTTGGCCGCGGCCTTCGCCGCGGCCAGCAGCGCCGCGAATTCCGCCGTCACCCCCGGTGCCGTCGCGATGATCTCACAGCCCTGCGTCAAACCGTTGCCAGCTTCGGCGTCGCAGACATCGGCGCCGGCCTCGCGCAGCACCGCCACCGCGCCGTAACAGTCCCAGGAATTGATGTGGGGTTCGTAATATCCAATGGTCCGGCCGCAGGCGACCTGGATCAGCCCCAAGGCGCCGGAGCCGGACGAGACGTACATGCCGCCGGCGCGCAGAAGTCCATCGATGACCGTGACGACCTGCTCGGGCTTGGAGCGGTGCGAAAAGCCGACGCTGAATTGGCCCTGGGTCAGATCGGTCGCCGGTGCCGGCGCGATGGGCGCCCCATTGAGGGTCGCGCCCCGGCCGCGCAGGGCGGCGAAGAGTTCGTCACGCGCCGGGTCGTAAACCAGCCCGAAGACGATGCGTGCATTGACGACATAGGCGATGGAAATGCACCAGTTGGCATTGCCGGCGACAAAACAGGCGGTGCCGTCGATGGGATCGACCACCCACAGCCCCTGGTCGGCGGCCGGCTCCAGGCCGCCGGTTTCCTCGCCAAAAAAGGCGTCTTTGGGATAGGCGCTGGCGATCCGGTCGCGGATCAGTTCCTCGGTTTCCAGGTCGGCCTGGCTCGCCATGTCCTGAAGGCCCTTGGATTCGACCTTCAGGGAGCTCAGGTCGCGAAAATAACCGAGCGCCAGGTCGCCGGCATCGCGCACGAGCCGCTTGGCGAACTCGAAACGTTTCTCACTGTCGCTGCTTGTCATAGTGACTGCTCAATTAATCGCAAAAGTGCCGACGCCGTTCCGCAAAAAACTCAAGCGTAGAGACGTCGATGTGCCATGCCCCTCGTGCCCTGCTGTTCGACCGCGACGGCACCCTGATCGATAGCGGCGCACTGCACCGCCATGCCACGCTCCGGGCGCCGCGGGCTTTTGGGAAATCGATCTCCGACGACGACGACCGCAACACACATGGCAACACCAACCCGGATATCGCCAGCTATTTGTCTCCGGGCCGTGATGATCGTCACGTTGTCTCCGCCTTGTCTGGCGGCCGCGGGGTTGCGCGCCCGGCGTTGGACATCAGGTGTCCGAGCCGGGCGAGGCGTGGGTCGTCCGCCAATCGCTCCACCGGCAGGGCGGCGCGGCGGCGCCAGTTCGGATGCTCGTCGATCGTGCCGGGCAGGTTCTGCTGTTCGACCGCGCCGAGCGCGTCGTCGAGTTGCACGGCAACGAGCGCGGAACCGGCGCGCGCCAGCGCAGAGTGCATCGAATCCGCGGAAACCGTGTCGTTTTCCGGGGTATCTACGCAGGCGGCGCCCGCACGGGGGGCGCCCCGCTGCGCCTCTGCCGGGTCGCAGAGCTGGGCCAGCGCCGACCGCGCCTTGGCGCGCGCATCGCGGGCGGCTGCGGCCTCCGCTTGCGGAATATGGCCGAGCCGCGTCCACCAGTCGATATCGCGCGCCGCGCAGAAGCCGCTGAAGGTCGGCGTGTCGTGGGTTCCGAAGCTGGCGAGGCTCCGCGCTCGGTAACCGCGTGGATCGCGCAACGCGCCGCGCCCGTCGCGCTCGAACTGCATCACCGTGCAACCGTACAGCCCGGCCTCGGCGAGGCGGTCGCGAATCTCCAGCGGCACCAGGCCCAGGTCCTCGCCGACGACAAGGGCTCCGGCGCGCCGCGCCTCGATGGCGACGATGGCAAGCAGCGCGTCCCGCGGATAGCGGACATAACCGCCAGGCTCACCGGTTTCCGGCACCCAGAAACTCCGGCACAGGCCGAGCGCGTGGTCAATGCGGATCATCCCGGCATGGCGCAGGGTGGCGCGCAACAGCTCGATGAAAGGCGCGTAACCGGCGCGGCTCAGCGCCGCGGGCGAGAACGGCGCCAGCCCCCAGTTCTGTCCCTCGGCGTTGAAGGCGTCGGGCGGCGCCCCCAGCGAGACGCCCTTCGCGAAGGCATCGCCGCGCGCCCATGTCTCGGCGCCGCCGGGACGCGCGCCGACCGCAAGGTCGAGGTAGAGACCTATCGCCATGCCCGCCGCCTTGGCCCGCGCCTGTGCCGCGCCGAGCTGGCTTTCCGCGAGCCACTGCAGCCAGGCGTGAAAGCGCACCCTATCGCTGTGCCAGCGGGCGAATGAAGCGATGCCTGGCGCTTCGGGCGTGCGAAGCTCGGCCGGCCAGGCCGTGCAATTCCCGCCGAACGACTCACCGATCGCCTCGAACAGCGCGTACTCGGAGAGCGCCGCGCCGCGCGCCGCCCTATAGGCCTCGAAACGCGCGCCACGATCGGAGCCGGGCGCCCTATTTTCGAACGTCGCGAACAGCTGCTCGAGCAGCGCCGTGTGCAAGGGCTCGACGGCGCGATAATCGATCAGTTCCGCCGTGCGCAGCGCGGCGAGCGCGGCGGCGTTTTCGTTCAGGGTCCGTCGTGCTTCGCCGCAGAGTTCGAATTCGGGGATCGTATCCACGGCGATATGGGCGACATTGAAGAAGCCGCGATGCGTCGGCGAATAGGGGCTGATCCCGGCGCGATCTCCGGCGCCGAGCGCATGGACCGGATTGATCCCGAGAAATCCCGCCCCCCGTGCCGCAAATGCCGCCGCCGCCGCGCCAAGATCGGCGTAGTCGCCAAGACCGAGGTTGCGGTCCGAGCGCAGCCCGTAGAGCGCTGCCGTGACGCCCCAAAGCTTCTCCGCCCCCGCAACCTCCGCGACGGAGGGCGCGCGACGCGGCGCCACGATGAGGCGGAAATCCTCGACTTCGCCCCGGTGTTCGACGGTGACGCTGTGTAGCCCACAGCGAAGCGGCGGCAGCGCGATCTCGTCGTCGCAGCGACCTTCCTGTTTCTCCTGGCCCTCGGCGACGCCGTTCTCAGGGACCAGACGCCAGCTTAGCGGGCCGCGCACGGCGATCGCGATCGGCTCGTCGGCATAAGCGACGACCTCGCGCGGCGTGCGGCGGCGCGCGTCCTCGGCCTCGACCGCCGCCAACAGCTCGGCGACCTGACCTTCATTATCGACAGCGCACCCCATGGCCGCCAGAAGCGCGCGCCGGGTCTCGGGTGACGCCCGGCGTTCGACCCGGTCAAAGTCCCAATGCACGCTTACCACGCCCATTCGCTCGGAAAGGCGGTCAAGCGCCGTCGCCGCGGTCACGACGCAGCCTTTTCGTCGTCGAGTGCAAAAGCGGTCACCGACTGCTTCGAGACCGCTTGTGGATGCCCCGGCACGCAATACATCCCGCCATCGCCGGCGGTGTCGCCGGCGGTGTCGAAAACGCGACGCCACTGCCGTCCCTCCGGCGGTTCGGGTAATTCGACCTTCGCCGCGTGATCCGCGCCATGGAATACCAGGTACAGGGTGTCGCTATTGCGGTCATACTCCGGCGCCTCGCCCGAGCAGCGCAAAAGCAGACCGAAACTTGCGAGACCGGGGTCGTGCCAGTCAATCGGCGCTCCATCGAGCCCGCGCCACTCGACGTCCGGCGCGGCATCCTCGGGCCGGATCACGCCATGCAGGAAACGGGACTGGCGCAGGGCGGGGTGGTCGCGGCGAAAAGCCGACAGACCGCGGACAAAGTCGACAAGCACCGCGTCCGCATCCTCCCAGTTGACCCAGCCGACCGGGTTGTCCTGGCAATAGGCGTTGTTGTTGCCTTGTTGCGAGTTGCCGATCTCGTCGCCCGCCAGCAACATCGGGGTTCCCTGCGCCATCAGCAGCGTCGCCAACAGGTTGCGGCGGCGGCGCGCGCGGCGCTCGATCACGTCCGCGTCGTCGGTTTCGCCGTCGGTGCCGCAGTTGTCGCTGAAATTGTCGTGCTGGCCGTCGCGGTTGGCTTCGCCGTTGGCCTCGTTGCGCTTGCTCGCGTAGCTGGTCGCGTCGGCCAGGGTGAAGCCGTCATGTGCGGCGATATAGTTCACCGACGACCAGACGCGCCGCCCGCCGCGGTCGAAATCTCCGGCGGAGCCGAGCAACCGCGCGGCCATGTCCTGGGCGCTGTAGGTGTCGCCGCGCCAGAACTTGCGGGCGGAATCGCGAAAGGCGTCGTTCCATTCGGCGAATTCGGGCGGAAATTCGCCGAGGCGGTAGCCTTCCGGGCCGACATCCCACGGCTCGGCGATCAGCTTCACGGTGGAGAGAACGGGGTCTTGGCGGATGGCGTCAAAAAAACCCGCCGACGGGTCGAAACCATGGTGCTCGCGCCCGAGCGTCGTCGCCAGGTCGAAGCGGAAGC
>JAJFGM010000050.1 GCA_021776145.1 Kiloniellaceae bacterium
CGATGGCGCGGTCGAAGTCGCCGTTGTGGTTGGTGCCGATTTCGGCAATGACAAAAACCGGGCAGCCGGGACCGACACGCTGTTCGCCGATGGCAAAACCCGGCTTTTGCAAGGCCGTCATTTCGCCTCGGCCTCGGCGCGCACGGTCCAGGACTGCAGGCCGGCGTTGTCGAAGACGAAGTCGCGTGTCTCCAGCCCCTTGGCGCGCAGGGCCTGGGTCAGGCCGTAGCGGTGGAAGGGCTTGGCGTAAAACAGGAAGTAGCCGCCGCCGCCGGCGCCCAGCAGGCGGCCACCGAGGGCGCCATTCGCCAGCGCGCTGGCGTAGACGGCATCGATCTCCGGCGTTGTGGTCTGCGGGCTGAAGCGCTTCTTCAACTCCCAGGACTCGCCGAGCAGGCGACCGTAGTCGAGCAACTGGCCACGCAGCAAAAGTCGTTTCATTTCCATCGTCAGCCGCCGGCTTTCTTCGGCAAAGGCGGTGGCGTCGATGTCGTTGTCCTTGATCTGGCGGTGCATCTCGCCAGAGTCGTGCGTCCCGCCGGTGTAACACAGCAGCAGCGAGGCCTCGAGTTCGCGAACGGTGTCGGACTCGAGGCGCAGCGGCAGCACCATGTTGTGGGCGTTGGTGAATTCGATGAAGTTGAAACCGCCGAAGACCGTGGCGTACTGGTCCTGCCAGCCGCCGGGAATGTTGAGCTGCAGGCGCTCGGCCTGGAAGGCCATCTCGGCGATCTGATGCCGATCCCAACGGTCTTCGCGGTATTGATTGAAACAGCCGATGACGGCGGCGGCGACCACGGCCGAGCCGCCCAAGCCGCTGCCCGCGGGATAGTCCGAGCCGATCTGCAATTCGAAACCGAAGTCCGGCTCGATGAGCTTGATCAGCGAGACGATGAGGTCGAGGCCGCCGTCGTAGTCCAGATCGTTGACGCGGTCGGCGGCCACCTCGCGATTCAGATCCTGCGAGTAGATGCGCACCGAACCGTCGTCCAGGCGGCGCAGGCTGGCGTGCGAATACAGCGAGATCGCGGCGTTCATTACCACGGCGCCGTGCTCGCTGAAGTGTCGCGTCAGATCCGTCCCGCCGCCGCCGAAGGAAATGCGCACCGGCGAGCGACCGCGGGTGAAGACCCGGCGCTCACGCTCGAGGCGGAAACGCTCGCGGCTCAAGACGTCGCGTAGGCGGCCGCGTTCATCGATCTGCGGGATGGCGCGGATGCGGTGGTCGAGCAGTTTCAGGACCTGCTCACGCGAGGCGCCGACCTCGACCCGCACAAAATCGGGGTTCATGCAGGCTTCGATGGCGTCGCCGGTGTCGTCGGTCTGCAAGAGGTGCCGGCGGATGTCGCCATCGGTCACGGCGCCGAGCACGCGGCCCTCGCTGTCAGTGACAAAAAGAATGCCGGCCCGGTTGGCGTTCAATAGCTTGAAGGCCGCGGCGATGCTTTCTGTTCGATCGATCTTCAGCAGGTTCAAGTCGAGCATCGAAGGCCTGTTAGACGAAGGGGATACGATCACGCCTGGCGGCCGCGATCCACCGCGGTCTTCAGTTTACAAGAATGTCGTGCGCGGCCGAATTCACTCGGCGAATCCGGCCGCCGCCCAGGCGCAGAACCTCTTGTAGTCCTCGGGTACGCCAATATCAATAAAGCCTGTTTGCAGCTTTCGGCCAATCAATCGGCGGGCTTCGGACAGACGGGTCAGTATAGTCGTTTCCAGGGAAAAGGCGCCCGGTGGCGCGGTTGCCAATTCGGCGCTGTCGAGTCGCAACAACCCGGCATTGATCAGACCTTTGCCGCCGCGCCCCTTTTCCTCGAAGGCGACGACCCGGCCTTCGGCGTCGAGGGTTACCCGGCCATAACGCGCGGTGTCGGGCACCTCGACCAACCCCAGGACGGTATCGGAGAAATTCTGCCGCAGCTGGCTGATTCCGGTGGGCAGATAGGTGTCGCCGTTGAGCACCAGCACGGCGCCCTCCAGTCCGCGGCTGTCGATGGCATGGCGCA
Source organism: Kiloniellaceae bacterium (assembly GCA_021776145.1). Classification (GTDB taxonomy): domain Bacteria; phylum Pseudomonadota; class Alphaproteobacteria; order Kiloniellales; family Kiloniellaceae; genus JAJFGM01. The sequence goes on from JAJFGM010000050.1 coordinate 2,007, forward strand.
GGGCACCGCCGGTGCCAAGCGGTTCGCGTTCGACAACCGTTTCGACCGCCAGATTCGGTGGTAGATCGCGCGCCCGCGCCAGGTGTTCGGTGACAGCTTCGGCGCCGTGGCCGAGGCTGAGGATGCAGCGCTCGACGCCTTGAGCCGCCAGGTTGTCGAGCAACCAAGCCAGGAATGGCCGGCCGGCCGCCGGCGCCATGACCTTCGGCAGGTTCGGCACCGAACTGCGCAGACGCGTGCCGAGGCCGCCGGCAAGGACGATTACGGGAGGGGTCAAATCGAGGCCTCGTTTGTCTGCCGAATGCGCGGGCAAGCTACGAAACAGCGGGTGATTTGGCAAACCAAACAGCGGCGCGTCTGTTGCCCGGCGCCGCGCGGCTGTGGCAGAAATGGCGGACGGCTGCCGGCATTTTCGGGCGGTGCGGTCAACAGCGGAGGGCCCTGTGCCGGATAGAGCGGACGCAAAGGCTTGCGGTTTCGTCGAAGCCGACGGCATTTGGTGCGAAGCGCGGCGGTCCCTGTCCTTCGCTGCTTGCCCGGCTCTGTTTCTTGATCGCGATGGCGTGGTCATCGAGGAAAAGCACTATCTGAGCGATCCGCGGGGCGTGCGCCTGCTGCCCGGCGCCGCAACCACCATCGCCCGGGCCCGCCGCCTGGGCATTGCCACGGTCCTGGTCACCAATCAGGCGGGCATCGGCCGCGGAATGTTCGACTGGCGCGAATTCGCGACGGTACAGGCGCGTCTGCACGAGCTGCTGGCGGCAGAAGACGCGGCCCTCGACATGGTCCTGGCTTGTCCCTTCCATGCCGAAGGGGTGGCGCCCTATCGCCACCCGGCGCACCCCTGCCGCAAGCCGCGGCCTGGCATGTTGTTGCGCGCCGGCGAGCGTCTGGGAATTGATCTCGCGCGGTCGTGGATTGTCGGTGATCGCCTGATCGATCTGCAGGCCGGGCAGGCGGCCGGGCTGGCCGGCGGCCTGCACGTCAACAGCGGTCATGGCCAGGGCGATCGTGCAGCGGTCGCGGCCTGGCGGGATAGGGATCAGGCCGCTGCTTACGATGTCGTGCTGGGCGAGTCGCTGGCCGACGCCGCCGGCTTGCCGCTCTGGTCCGGGGCCTGAGCCACGGCGCCCCGCGGCGCCAGCAGCATGAACACGGCGGCGGCGCCCAGGATCAGGGCCAGCCAATGGTTCTGCCAGATGCCATAAGCGGTCGAGGCGATGGTCAGAATGGCGACGAACATCGCCTGACCGCAGGCGCGCGCGGGGCGCGGCAGCCGCTCAAGGAAGCGGAGCGGGCTCCACAACATGGCGAGGCTGATCAGGGCGCCGATGATGCCCAGCTCGAGCAGGATCTGCAGCGCCGCGTTGTGTGGATGCAAGGGAATGACCGAGCCCGCGCCGCCGGCATGCGGTGGCACGCCGAAATTCGGCATATCGCGCGAGGCCGCGAAGCCCCATCCGGAAACGGGCTGCTCGGCGATGCGTTCGGCGACGAAGTTCCAGATGTAGATTCGATGCTGGGCCGAACCGAACAGCCAGTCCGCCCGGCTCCAACCGGCGTCGTGGGCCAGCGTGGCGAACGGTGCCGAGGCGACAAAGGCGAGCAGCAGGCTTGCGACGACGACAAGGCGCCCAGCCAGCGGGACGGGCAGCGCGATCGCCACGGCGAGCAAGGCGACGGCCAGGGCGAACGAGCCCGCGGAGGCCTCGGTGAAGAGGCTGAAGACGAGCAAGGCCAGGGGCAAGACGAGGCAACGCCAAGACCAGCCGCTGCGCCACAGCAGGGCAACCAGGGGCCAGACCAGGATGGTCATGGCGGTCACGCCGCGGTTGAGCCGCGAGGCGTCGTGATAGGCGGTGCCTGTCGAGCCCTTGACCAGGTTGAACAGGGCCGAGCCGCTCATGGTGTCGAAGAGCGCGAGGGCATAGGCGATGGCCAAGCCGGCGAAAAGGGCATTGCCGCAGCGCTGCCGCGTGTCCTCGTCGGCAGCGGACGTCAGACTGCAAAACAAAATCCCCACCGCCAGTACGGCGGCAACACGCAGGGCGCGCAGGAAAGCTTCCGGCGGCGCGAAACTCCAGGAGGCCGCCAAGCCGCACCAGACGAAGAATGCCGCGGCGGCGAGCAGCAGGGTCAGGTCGGGTAGGGCAGGCCGGCGTCCTTCCCGCAGCGTGGCTGCGAGGCCGGCAGCCGCGGCCAGGATCAATAGCGGCAGGACACCCTTCGGCGCGACCAGGGCGACGATAGGCAGGGCGAAACAGAACAGCGTCAGGATAGGCGCCAGACGCAGGGCGGGGAGCTGCATGATGGGTCTCGCGGCCAGGATGGTTGGCTCCTTGTAGCAGGAAGGCCGCTGACACGAAAACCGCGTCGCGCCCCTGTTTCGCCAGCACCCCCGTCACTATTCCGCCAGCACTAACGTATCGCCTGGATCCCAGCAGCACCACAATTCGTCGCCGACGCTGACATTTGGCGTCGTGCTGCGCGCCTGGTTCAGCACGTGCGCGGTGACGCTTTGACCGTCATCGCGCCGCACGTAGACGACGCTGGCGTCGCCGAAATAGGCGACCTCGCTGACCCGGCCGTGCAGGCTGATGCTATCTGGCGATGGGGTCTCACGCCGCAGGCGCACCTTTTCCGGCCGCACGGCGATGCCGACTTCGCCGGCAACCTCGGGGTGGCCGGGCAGGGCGAGCTCGCCCAAGCCCGCGACCTCGACCCGCAGGAGGCCGGCGTCATAGCCGGCGGCACGGCCTTCGAAAAGGTTCATCTTGCCGATGAAGTCGGCGACGAAACGGCAGTTGGGAAACTCGTAAAGGTCCGAGGGCGGCGCCACTTGACGCACCACGCCCTGGTCCATGACGGCAATGCGGTCGGCCATCGACAGGGCTTCG
>JAJFGM010000491.1 GCA_021776145.1 Kiloniellaceae bacterium
TCACGCTCTTTGCCTGCAGTCCCGCAATGTCGACCATCGCCGTGCGCGATCCCGGCGGCTATTTCGATCCCTTCCGTGGTGCCCACTACGAGGACGCGGAAATCGCCGGGACCTACTCGCCGGAGTTCTTGGCCGTGCACAAGGAATCGATGCGCGGTTCGATTCCCGACCTCTACCTGAAGGGGCAGGGCGAGTACTTCGATGAACTGCGGGTCAACCTCGGTGCCGCCGATGCCGGGACCAAAACGGCGAAGGAAGCACTGGACGATACGGCCCGCGCTTGGGAACGTATTACCCGGCGTATGGGCAAACGAAGCCAGAAGGTACAGTGGGCTTTCTTGAAGTCGATTTATCCGGCCGAAATTCGTGACCGCCTGAAATGACTTGATCGCGACGGCTGTGCGGCACGACTCGTAGTGCCGCACAGCCACAGACCCCAAACAAGAGGGTGACCGCCTGGATGCCTGGCCAATCAAGGGACACGACAAGGCCGCTGATCGAAAAGCCGCGACGTAGCCCCTTGCTGCCCTTCAATATTGCGCTGGTTATTCCCGCGCAGCTCACCATGTTGACCATCGTTGTCGTCCCGACACTCATAATCCTGTGGCTGGCGATCACCGATTGGCAGCCAACCCAGGCCATCGCCTGGTTTCAGGCCGAGCCCGTCTGGTTCTGGAATTTCTACGATCTTTGGTACGATGAGCGCTTCACCAATGCCGTCCTGCGCACGCTTTTTGTCGTCGCGGTCTGCGTCTGCGTCGAACTCGCTTTGGCGCTCGGGCTGGCGCTGCTGTTTCTCGACGAATGGCCATGGCGGCGTGTCGCTGTCAGCGTCATCATCTTGCCGATGATGATCATACCGGTCGATGCGGCCAACGCCTTTTTCATGCTGTTCAACGAGCGCGGGCCCATCAACCATCTGATCTCGGTCATTATCGGCGCGCCTTATGAATTCTCCTGGCTTTCGCATCCGACCTGGGCCATGGCGCCGATCATGCTGGCGGAGATTTGGCAATGGACGCCGCTGATGTTCCTTCTGGTGCTGACCGGACTTATGAATTTGCCGCAGAATCAGGTGCGCGCGGCGATCATTCTCGGCGCCTCGCCGATACGGATATTCTTCCGCGTCATGTTGCCGCTGCTGGCACCGGTGATCGCCATCGCCTTGCTGATCCGCGCGATCGAGACCTTCAAGATCTTCGATCCCGTTTACATCCTGACGCGCGGCCAGCCCGGCGGCGCGACCGAGACCATCTCGATGTTCATGTACAACGGCGCCTTCGTTTACTTCCGCATGGGCTATATCGCCGCCGCCGCGTTACTGGTGCTGGTGGTCGTCATTTCGATCTGCCTCGTTCTGGCGCGCCCGCTGCGGCGGCACGGCTAACGGGGGGCGCACATGGACGAAAGCCGGCTTTGGGTGACGCTGCTGAAGCGCACGGCGGTTGTCGTTTCGATGCTGATCGCCTTTTTTCCGATCTATTGGCTGATCGCGACTTCCTTCAAGCCGTTCGATGAATGGGCGAGTTGGCCGCCGATATGGCTCACCGACAATCCGACCCTGCAAAACTATCGGATCGTGTTCTTCCCGGAATCCGCGCGCGAATTCGCCGCCGCACAGCAGGGCTCTCTCGATTACAAGGTCTCGGGCAGCGCCTGGAAGGCCTTTCAGGACTCGGCGATCATTTCAACCCTCGCGACCTTCTTCTCGGTGGTTTTCGGCACGCTTGCGGCCTATTCCATCGTGCGATTTCGCACCGGCGGAGAGAATTATCCCTTTCAGTTTCTGACTGTCCGGATGATGCCGCCGATCGCCGTCGTCGTTCCCATCGTTGCGCTGTTTTCGATCCTCAGGCTGTCGGATACCTACTTCGGGCTGATCCTGGCCTACACCGCCTTCACCCTGCCCTTTTCCATCTGGATGATCCGTTCCTTTATCGAGGAGGTACCGTCCGAACTCGAAGGTGCCGCCATGGTCCACGGCATGGGTCAGTTTCGCGCTTTCCTGACCGTGACCCTGCCGCTGATCAAGGGCGGCGTTCTTTCGACCGCCCTCTTTATCTTCATCCTCAACTGGTCCGAGTTCCTCTTTGCCCTGGTCTTGACGGCCGGCAACGTCATCACCGTCACCCTGCAGGTCGCCAACTATGTCTCCGCCTCCTCCGGCAAGCTCTATGGCGTGCAGGCGGCCATGGGGACCGTTTCGACCCTGCCGGTGATCCTGTTCGGCTACGTCATTCAGCGGCATTTGGTTCGCGGCCTGACCTTCGGCGCCATTAAACGGTAGGGGCGGCGGTCGTGGAGCGGAAGCTTGAACTCAAGGGAGTGCGCAAGTCCTTCGATGCGGTGGAAGCCGTCAAGGGCATCGACCTCGTGCTCAACCGCGGCGATTTCCTCTCCCTGCTCGGGCCGTCGGGGTGCGGCAAGTCGACGACGCTTTCGATGATTGCCGGTTTCCTGCAGCCTGACGCCGGCGAAATTCTGGTCGACGGCCAGGTCGTCAACAAGGTG
>JAJFGM010000492.1 GCA_021776145.1 Kiloniellaceae bacterium
GAAAATCTTGACCGTTGCCGGGATCGAGGTGATCGACAGCACGACCCCGACAAGCGCCGCCTGCACGAAGCGCAACTCGGACACCGGCAGAAAGGACCAGGCCAAGACAAAGCCCAGAATGAGCGGCAACAGCATGCCACCGAGGGCAACGAGAAATGCACCCATGCTGGCCTCGACGATACGGCGCGGCTCCATTTCAATGCCGGCGAGAAGGACCAGAAAGAAGATGCCCAGCGTCGCCGCGTACTCGATGGCCTCGGCGCCGGCCAGGTTCCGCAGGAAGGTTAGCTGACTGCCGAACAGGGCGATTAGGCCGGCGAGAAAGACGCCAGAGAGGATTTCACCGACAGAGGCCGACTGCCCCAGACGCTCGGCGCACTCGCCAAAAATCCGGGTCAACAGCAACAGGCCGAGAAGCTGTGCCAATATCTCCATGGCAACGCGTTCCAATCAATCCGGGGAATAACGTCGTCTCGGGTTGGGCTGCGGGTTGGATCGCGTACCCTCACCCGATCTTGTAGTCTACGCGCGCGGCTTTTCGCGCCCGTCCTGCGGCCTAACAGATAATGGAGGATCGCGGTCGTGGCCAGCAGCACCGCGATCGATGCACGGTCGAGCCGTTCGACCAGCGGCCGAGATCGCAACGGGCCTTGGTCGCCGACGGCCGTTTCCAACTCGTTTGGCCCTCTGCATCGGACCATTGCAGTTGGAGCCGCAAGAGCGCACGAGATCGCGCTGCCGATAAAGCGCGGCGACGTTCGTTCGGCGGCTGAGATCGGCATATTGCTGCTCTTACCCTTTCGGTGGTCTGGGCAGTCGCTGTTCGGTGCTCATAGAATATGTGGAGAATGGATGGCGAGACCGGTGGTTGCGGGCGCGCTTTTAGGGTCTGAAGACTTGACAATCCGGGCACGGCAAGACACTAGGAGTCGGGGGAGGTGTCATGAGCGCGGCAGAGAAAAAACACTGGTTGGTCCGGCCCGAGACGATCCGCTGGATCTGGCGCTGGGGGATCGCGATCCTGGCGCTTTTGGTCGTCGGCGATGCCTGGGTGCACGGCCACCCCCATTTCTCAATCGACGGGACCTTCGCATTCTACGCTTGGTACGGCCTGCTAACCTGCATCGCCATGGTGCTCTTCGCCAAGGGGATCGGTGTCTTCCTCAAGCGCGACGACACCTATTACGACGAATAGGCCGATGAGTATTCTTAATTTTCCGCCCGGCCTGCTCCTCGTGTTGGGCGCCTTCCTCCTACCGGTCGCCGGCGCGCGTTTAAGGCCGATGATCATCCTCGGCCTGCCGTTGCTGGTTTTGGTCATGGTTCTGCGGCTACCGGACGGGAGCTTCGCCACACTGTCGCTCTTCGGTTACGAACTGGTGCTGCTGCGCAGTGACGCGCTGAGCCGCATTTTCGGCACCATTTTTGCCATCATGACCTTTGCCGGAGGATTGTTTGCCTTAAAACAAGAGCGGCTGACCGAGATCTCGGCGGTCTACGTCTATGCCGGCAGCGCCATTGGCGTAGCATTCAGCGGCGATCTGATCAGCGTCTTTCTGTTCTGGGAGGTCATGGCCCTGGCCTCGACCCTGGTCCTGCTGTCGGCTGGCAGCGCGGCCGCCCTTCGGGCCTCCATGCGATATCTTCTGATCCACATGCTGGGCGGCGCCTTACTATTGACCGGCATTCTGCTGCAAGTTTCAGAGACCGCAAGCATCGCCTTCGATACTATGGATGTCGACAGTCTTGGCACCAAGCTGATCCTCGCCGGGTTCCTCATCAACGCCGCCGCCCCACCCTTTTCGGCTTGGTTGCCCGATGCCTATCCGGAAGCCTCCTACACCGGCACCGTGTTCCTCTCCGCCTTCACCACCAAGACCGCGGTCTATGTGTTGATGCGCGGCTTTCCGGGCACCGAGTTCCTGATCTATGTCGGCGTCTTCATGATTTTTTACGGGATCATCTACGCGCTGCTGGAAAATGACATGCGGCGCATCCTCGCGTATTCAATCGTCAATCAGGTCGGCTTCATGGTGACCGGCATCGGCATTGGGACCGAGATGGCGCTGAATGGCGCCGCCGCGCATGCCTTCACTCATATCATCTACAAAGCCTTGCTGCTGATGTCGGCCGGCGCCGTGCTCTATATGACCGGCAAGCGCAAGTGCACCGACCTCGGCGGGTTGTTTCAGAGCATGCCGATTACCGCCGTTTGCGGTATCGTTGGCGCGCTGGCCATCTCGTCCTTTCCCCTTACTTCGGGCTTCATCAGCAAGTCGATGATCAGTCAAGCGGCGGCGGACGAGCATTTGGCCTTCGTCTGGTTGATGCTGGCGGCGGCTTCGGCCGGCGTTTTCCTGCACGCCGGCATCAAGTTCCCCTGGTTCGTGTTCTTCCAAAAGGATTCGGGCCTGCGGCCGCCGGATCCACCGTGGAACATGCGTTGGGCCATGATCCTGATGGCGGCGTTCTGCATCGGCCTGGGTATCTGGCCGGATCCGCTCTACGCCATCCTGCCCTTCCCGGTTGATTACCAGCCCTATACCGTGCCGCACGTCGTCAACATGCTGCAGCTGTTGCTGTTCTCCGGCCTCGCGTTCTTCCTCATGCTGCCGTTGATGAAGCGCACGCTGACCATCACCCTCGATTTCGACTGGTTCTACCGCAAGGTAGCGGATGCCTTCCTGCGTGGCCTGCTGCGTGCCGGCAAGTCGCAACAGGATTTCGAAGCGGTGGCGCGCACACGCCTGGGCGCGGCGCTCAGGGTTAGCCTGCATCACTTCGGCGACCGCGGTGCCTTTGCCGCGACGCCTTTGGTCAGCCGCATGGCCTTTTTAATGCTGGCGCTTTTTTTGACGTTCCTGGTCGTCAGCTACATTTAGAGCAAGTCGACTTTCGTCAAAGCGACTACGGACGGCTGAATAACAGCTCCACACGCCCTAGTACAGCCCAGCGGAGATACTGACTCGCAAACTGGGTCTTTTCTTTGAGACTGGGCAGTGATTCTCTGTTGTGACCGGTTCGCAATGGAGGAAAGAGATGGGTCGCCAGGCATCACGGATTGTATTGAGTTTTGAAGA
>JAJFGM010000493.1 GCA_021776145.1 Kiloniellaceae bacterium
TACTGATCAGGTTGAAAAGCGTGGTCTTGCCGCAGCCGTTCGGACCGAAGATGCACAGCAGTTCGCCGGCTCCAAGGCACAAGTCGAGATCAGCGATGGCGCGCACGCCGCCGAAGCTCTTGCCGAGTCCGAGGATCTCCAGTAACGGCGGGCCGCCACCGGCCTCGAGCGAGAGATCTTGCGTGGAATTCACTGCGACATCTCAGATCGGGGGTCCGGCCGCCGACGCGAATGCCGGCGGCCGGGCGCGATGCATATCAGGCGCAATTGGTCAGGCGCAACCGGTCAAGCGCATCCGGCTTGGGGCGCCAGCCGGCCCAAGGCCTCGACCGTCTGCAGGCCGCTGCCTTCGGTCTTGGCCAGGAACATGTTCATGGTGACGTGGTGATCGCCGGCACCGATCGACAGGGGACCGGTCGGCGTCTCGATGTCGAGGCCCTCGAGGCCGTCGATCAGCGCTTCCTTGTCGACCTTGCCGCTCTTTTCCAAGGCCGCCTTGGTGGCGATCAGCGAGTTGTAGTGCGTCATCACATAGTGCGAAATCGGCACGTCATCGCCGGCCATGGCGCGGATGCGGGCAACGAAGTCCTTGACCCCGGCGTCCTCGCCGGAAGCCACAAAGGGCACGGTCACCCACATGTTCTGGCCCTTGCCGGCACCGAAAGCGCCGAGATAGGTTTCGGCGAAGCCGAGGAAGGCGACGGTGACGTCCTTCAACAGTCCGAAATCCTCGGCCTGCTTGACGAAGGTGATGCCATCGGCGCCGGGCAGCGCGAAAACCAGCACTTTGGCCCCGGAGTCCTTGATGCGGCGGATCACCGGCGCGAATTCCTTGACGCCCCAGGGTGTGAATTCCTTGCCGGCGGTCGTGCCGCCCTGCCCCACGACGATGGCCTCGGCCGCTTCGAACATCTTTTGCGGCCAGACATAGTCGGCGCCGAACATGTAATAGCTGTTGCCGAAACGCGACTGCATCGCCGGCAGCAGTTTCTCCAACTCCTGGTTCGGCACGGTGTTGAAGCCGAAGAGGTAGCGGTCGCAGGCGCCGGCTTCGTAGTTGGTGGCATAGAGCAGCGGTGTCTTCATGCGCTTGACGGTCGGCGTCATGGCATCGCGCGCGTTCGAGGTGATGGGCCCGCTCAAGGCGAGGACCTCGTCGCGGCGGATCAGCGATGTCGCCCGCTCGACCGAGGTCTTGGGGTCGGTCTTGTTGTCTTCGTAAATCACCTCGACGTTATGGCCGAGGATGCCACCGCCATCGTTGATCTCCTTGGCGGCAAGATCGAGGCCCAGCTTGGCCTGATTGCCAAAGAGTTCGAGGCCGCCGCTGAAGGGCTGGACGGCGCCGATCTTGATGGTTTTCCCGGCCGAGACGGCCGGCGCGGGAAAGCCCAGGGCCGAAACCGCCAAGCCAGTTGCCGCGGTCGCCAGAAATGCGCGTCTTGTCTGATTTTTCATGCTGCAAGCTCTCCCTGCCGTTGTTTTGCCATTCGCATTGACGTTAAGGTCTTCAAAGACCTGGCTTTGGCACTAGTTTAATTAGCATAGAAACGAATTGACAAGGGCGATTACCATGAACCAATTCAGCCCCATCGGCGGCAACCGTGACCTCTTCCTGGTGATCGACGTGCAGAACGATTTCTGTCCCGGCGGCGCTTTGGCCGTGGCCGATGGTGACGCCGTCGTACCGCTGATCAACGCCCTGATGCCGCGTTTCGCCCACACGGCCCTAACCCAGGACTGGCACCCCGGCGGGCATTCCTCTTTCGCCAGCAGTCATGCTGGCAAGGCACCCTTCGAGAGCATCGAGGCCGCCTATGGCACCCAGACCCTGTGGCCCGACCACTGCGTACAGGGCAGCGCCGGCGCCGCCTTTCACGATGGTCTCGACCTCGCCAGCGCCGAGTTGGTCATCCGCAAGGGCTTCCGCCAGGAGATCGATTCCTATTCCGCCTTCTTCGAGAACGACCACGCGACCCCGACCGGCCTCACTGGCTATCTGCGCGAGCGCGGCATCGAAAGGCTCTTCATGGCCGGCCTTGCCACCGACTTCTGCGTCGGGTTCTCGGCGCTGGACGGCCGCGCCCAGGGTTTCGAGGTGGTGCTGATCGAAGACGCCTGCCGCGCCATCGACCTGGAGGGTTCGCTGGCGGTTATGCGAGCGCGGATGGTCGAGGCCGGCGTCGGATTTGCCGGCAATGGGGATCTATAGCCGGCTTCACGGCCGGGCCAACTTGCTCCTTCGCGTAGGGCCCGGGACGCGCCGCCTGCCGAACCGGTCTTCGTGGGCTTCCGGACACCACGTCTCCCGGCAGCCGTGCATCGAGTTCAATGCAAAGCAACCGCCGATAAGCTGTAATAATTCGGCCGGAGACTCAATGCATCAGCGTATCGCCACGCGGGCCAATGCCTATAGAATAGAACGGCGATGATTGAAGAATATTGCGTGGACAGGGGAGCAAGGCATGTCTGAATACGAGGACGACGATCTTATCATGAGTCCGGTGGACTCTCCTGAATGGCAGCTTTGGAGCGTGCAGATTGCACAGATTATCGCCCGCGCCTGGGTCGATGAAGGCTTCAAGCGGGACTTTGTCATGCGGCCTGCCGCGGTGCTTCGCGAGCATGGCTTGGACGTCCCAGAGGATTTGGAGGTCTCGGTCAAGGAAGGCGCCACGACCTGGAGCCTTTCCGGGTCGGGCCTTGCGGCGGCGACGCGCTATGAAATCCCCTTGCCGCCCAAACCCGACGCCGACCAGCTTTTGGCCGCCTGGGCCGAGGGCGAAGCCGGTCACCCACCGATTCTCGGCGACGACGGTCAGGTCGCCTTTGCGGGAATTCCCGAGATCCCCTACGGGGAGCCCGGCAGCGTGGCCACAGCGCGGCGAATCTCGGCGCGGCGAATCTCGGCGCGGCGGATCGCGGCACGAAGAGTGATTGACGACGACTTCGATGATGACATGATGGCGGCGGCGCCCGCGTCAGCGCGCAGAGTCGCGGCGCGGCGCGTTACGGCCCGCAGGGTATCGGCGCGCCGGGTGCAGGAAGAGGGAAGCGAGGACGCCGAGAGCACCACAACCTCTTCTCAAAACCAAGCAGACAAGGAGCAAGAAGACTAGACCCGGCTTTTCACGCACGCGGTCAGGCACCACTCTCCGCGAAAGCTGACAGGTTCGTAGGCAGGCACATCCCTGCCGATTGCCGCAACCCTGTGCCATCGGCAACTATTCTCAGGGCCCGGGAGATCATGGACTGAGCCATGACGGAACGCCAAGCGCAAAGTTCGGAACTGCTGGCCCAGAGGTTCGCCCGGCGCTTCTGCCCCGACCTTATTCTGCAGGCTTATTTCGACGAGCGTTCGCGGGGTCTGTTCGACGGCGCCGCCCTGGTCGTCGACATCTCGGGCTTCACCCGCCTCACCGAGACCTTCGCCCAAGACGGCGATCGCGGCGCCGAGCACCTGGCAGGTATCGTCAAGTCGCTTTTCGACCCTCTCATCGACTGCGTCTACCATCACGACGGCTTCGTCTCGCACTTTGCCGGCGACGGTTTTGTCGCGATCTTTCCCGGTGTCGATAAACAAGGCGACGACAAACAAAAGGGTCTCTTTCTCGAACACGCAATCACGGCCGCTTGGGAGATGCGTGACGCCCTAAGGTCGAGATCGTCCTTCGACACGCCTATTGGTCGCCATGAGATAGCGATCAAATTCGGCATCTCAAGCGGTCCTATAAGGTGGCAAATCGTCTCGGCAGGCGATACGGTTCGAAAAGGCTTTCACTTCGCCGGCGAGCCTTTGCTGCAGAGTGCCCGGGCACAGGCGCGCGCCGACGCCAATGAACTGATCCTGGCCCCCGGTATCGAGCCAGGCGGAGAGCTTTGGCGTTCTGCCTCCTTTTTTGTCGATAAAGACGGTTTTACGGTCTTGCGAGACGCACCCATCTTGCGCGCGCCGGCCCCCGTCCCTCCAGAGCGGCCGCTTCTTGATGAAATAGCGCCGTTCTTTCTGCCGCACCCAGCCATTCATGGTCGGCTGAAGGACGAGTTCCGCAACACCGTGAGTGTTTTTCTCGGCATTTCGCCCGATTACGGCCGGGAAGACCTCGAAGGCATTTTCGCGACCCTCTTGGAACTGCAACAACGCTATGAGGGTTTTCTGAAGGATATTTGTTTCGACGAGAAGGGCTGCTACGGGATTTTCTTCTGGGGCGCGCCCGTCGCCTTGGAGCGGGACAGCGAACGCGCCCTGGGCTTTCTGAGTGAGGTCTTCGATCGCCGAGGAAACGGCATTCGCGCCGGTGTCACCAGCGGCATGGCCCACAGCGGCCTCATCGGCTCGACATGGCGCCAGGAATACTCTTGCCATGGCAGCAAAGTGAACCTCGCCGCGCGCATGATGGCCGCGGCGCCCTGGGGCGAGATCTGGTGCGATGATACGGTCAGCGAAAACGCCAGCCGGCAATTCGCCTTTGCACCACTAGGCGAGCAAGAGTTCAAGGGATTCTCGGACCCGCTGCCGGCTCTGAAATTGGCGGGACGGAATTTTGCCGCGCGAGAACAGCAAGCGCGAGCCAACTTGTTCGACCGGGACGGCGAGATCAACCAGCTGAGAAAAGCGGTCGGGCCGGTCTTTGACGGCGCCTTTGCCGGCGTCAGCGCGATCTATGGCGAACCCGGGATCGGCAAGACCACTCTGGTTCAGGCAGTTCGAGAGACCTGGGCCGAGGAGGTCGGGAACGGCGGCTTGAGTTGGCTGACGTGTCCGGCGGACGAGACCTGGGCACAGTCCCTCGCGCCGTTTCGGCGCTGCCTTGAAACCTATTTCGAAATCCCGCCAGGGGCCAAAGAGGATGAACGGCGGGTTTGTTTTGAGTGGGGCCTGTCCGCGGTTTTGTCTCAGACAGCGGATGAACGGCTACGCGAAGAGCTGCAGCGCACCGAGTCCTTTCTCGCCGCCATCCTCGAGATCTTTTCCCCCAACTCTCTGTACGAGCAGGTCGGGCAGACCCTGCGGCAAGAAAACAGCTTCTTGGCGCTGAAATGCTTCTTTCACGCCGAAAGCAAGCGCCAACCCCTGGTCCTGGAGTTGGAAGACCTGCAATGGTTCGATTCCGAATCAATGGATTTCCTCACCTATCTGGGCAACGACTCCGAACAGTTTCCCCTGGCCATGATTGCAACCTGCCGCCACGACGACCAAGGCAGGCACTATGAGATGGGGCTTGATCCCGGGGTACCCTTCACCTTGGTCGAGCTGGACTACCTGTCCCACAAGTCCGTCCGCGGGGTAGCACAGCATTTGCTCGGCGGAGAGATTTCGGACTCCCTGCATGAATTCTTGCTCGAAAAATCGAGCGGAAATCCCCTGTACCTTGAGCAACTGGTTTTGGCGCTCGACGAAAGAGACATGATTGAACGGGTTCGGCACGGCTTGCTTGATCGTTTCGAATTGGCCGGCTTTGCCGAGGATCAGGTTCCGGCCAGTATTGCCTTGATCGTCATCTCTCGGCTCGACCGGCTCCCGATGACGGTCAAGGAAACGGTGCAGATGGGATCCGTGCTCGGGCAGGAAGTCGACGTGCGTCTGCTGGGGCGCATGCTGCGGAGCGATCAGCGGGCCGAACGCGATGCGGCCTATGCGAAGGGTCAGAAAATCTGGATTGAGGAAAGCGCCCTCCGCTTCCGCTTTATACACGCCCTGCTGCGTGACTCCGCCTACGGCATGCAGCTGTTGTCGAGAAGACTGCGGCTGCACCGCCTCGCGGCCGCGGCGGTGAAAGCCCTCTACTCGCCCGAGACGCCGGGCTTTTATGCGACGCTGGCCTATCACTACGAATGTGGCGGCAATTCAAGCAAGGCCATCGCATGTTTGGAGAAGGCGGCAAAGGACGCCTCGCAAAAATACCAGATCCCAGCGGCAATCGGGTTCATCGAGCGGTTGCTCGAGCAACCGCTATCGCGATCCAGGCGGATCGAAGCGCTGGCGAATCTGGCTGAGCACCTCAACACAGCGTGCCTTTGGGAGCGCTCGGGAGAGGTCACCGCGAAGGTTCTGGAAATGCTGGGCCCGCAGGACCGCTCGCGCAGACGAACCGAAATGCTGATCAACCTCGGCGACGTCTACCGCCTGCGCGACATGCACGACGAGGCGCGCGCGCACCTTGACGAGGCAATCGCACTCTGTCACGAGGCCGAGGATCGTGCGCTCTTGGCCAAGGCCTATGCGATCAAGGCGGGCAGCCACAAGTATCGTGGCGAATTGCACGAGGCTCTGCACCTCTACGAGCGCTCCTCCACGATCGGCGAGGCCATTGCGGACCGAACCGTCCTGGCGGAGTCTTTCGCTGGCCAGGGCTCGGTCTACGGTCTGCTTGGCGAGTTCGTCAAAGCAAGGGATTTGGACCTGAGGGCCATTGCGATCTATGAGGAGCTGGGCCGAAAGAGCGAGTTGCTGGTGCCCATGGTCAACGTCGGTTTGGAACACTACTACATGGGCGACCACCAAGATGCGATCGATGTCTTTGGTCGAACAGCCCGGCTCTGCGAGGAGATCGGCGATCGGGTGAGTCTTTGGCTCAGCCACCATTTTATCGGCTGCGTGGAAGCTGCCGAGGGGAAAGCCGAACAGGCTATTTCCCACTTCAACTCGGCTCTCCGCGTGCGCGCCGAGTTCTCAAGCGACGGCATTCCCTACCACACCCGGCCCTTCCTCGCCGAGGCGCACTACGAACGCGGCAACTATCTCCAGTCTGCCCAGGCCATTCTCGATCATCTCGACGATGTCGAACGGGCAAAGGCGGACCGGGCCTATGGCTATGCCTATATGGTTGTCGCACGTCTGCTGATCCAGCAGCGGACTCTGTTCGGACCGGCCGGTGGACGCAATGACGAAGCCGGCAAAAACGAGCGCAAAGCGCTGAACGACCTGCTGCGCACAATCGGGTTGCGCTCGGGCTTTCCTCCCGACCCGCTGCGTTTCTTCGCCTTCGCGATGGAACAAGCGATGGAAGGCGGGAGTTTGGCACTGCTTGAACTGGTCCGCATCCTCCGCCATTTCGGCGGTTATCTCTGCACCAAGGGCCGCGATCCGCAACGCGGGGCGCTTTATCTTCGTGTCAGCCGCGACATCGCGCGGCAGCGGGCGATGAAAGGAGAGCTGGACAAGACCGATGCGCTCGCCGAAGAACTCGGTATCGCCATTGCTGTCAGCGGAAACCCGCCAACCCTGGACGATGTCAAGCGTTCGCTTCCTTGACCAAGGTGATTTGCTGCAACGCCAGCGGGATGGTACGGCGACACGCACCAGCGTCAAGGAACAAGTCGATGGTCCCGCGCGCGATCCTGTTGCGCCCGGCGTCCGATACCAATGACCATGCGTAATCCCCGGCGATGAATGCGACAAACTCGGCCGCGTTCATCTGCAATAGAAGCTGAAAACAGCGGCGTTCGAACGCCGCCGATGTTGGTCGCCATGACCGCCAGCAGCGCATAACTCGAAGGTCCGATCGAGGTCGGGACGATGGGGAGATCACCGGGACTGCTGGCATGAAAATCTTGCAGGAACCTGCGTGCGGCCTTTTTCAGGCCCACCCCTTCGTCAAAGCGGGACATCGGTTTCATCGCGCGGCGACACCGGCGCGGTCGATGTCTGCGAGCCTGTCGCCCTGCGATGCTGGAGATAGAGCTTGGTCATCCAAAAGGCAAAAGAGGCATGGTCGGCAAAACCCAAGTCCGCGCTGCGCTCGGCAAAACTCAGATCATCATCGAATTCGACGTTCTGGCAAAAAAATCGATAGAGGGTCTCGTCGCTTAGACGGTGATCTTCGCCAGGATTCGCCGCGGCATAACAACGCTCTACTGCAATTGCGCGTGCGAGCTGCGCCGGATAGATGCCTTCCAACCGCAACTGGAGGAACAAGTCCTCGTTGTTGAGCCCCGCCGTTTCGCTCCGTTCCGCTGTCCGCGTGCCGGCATCACCGCAGTCGAGCGCCAACCACAAGCGCAGGAATTCGCGAAAAGAAGACCGGCTCTGGCCGTTGAGCCTCAGCCATCGCGCGAAATTGGCCTCCAATTCGAGACCCCGGCGCCGGCGGAATTCGAGGACCTTCGCCTCGCTGACCTGAGGCAAGCCGTGGCTTTTCTCGGTCAGCCGGGCGAGCCGCATTTTTGTCGCTTGCGCACGCAGGCGCAGATCTAGGTAGTCACGACCGGTCAGACGCAGGCAATTTACCAGCGCATCGCTGGTCACACGAATGTCATCGTCACGCCAGAGGCAACGGTCGCGCTCGATAAGGGCTTCCAGCTTAGTCGTGTAGTTGATCGTGATGCTCCGAGCCCCGACCTTTAGAGCCTTGATACGATCGAGAAGGGCCAGCGCGTCAAGGCGTTTCTGATCGACCCTCGGCATCTTGTGCAGGGCCGCGAGTTCGTCGCTTGGCACATCGAGGGTACGACCATCGGCCAAGAGCCTACTGTAGCTCCTTTGCCAATAGGGTGTATTACTCGCGGTAGCCAACAGCACCTCGAAGCTGCGCTGCGAAAGCAGGCCGGTTTCGCGCGCCCGCTCCAGCGAGGCTTGCATGTTGACCAGGGCTTCGCTGAGAGGTTCGTAACCGTATTCGGCCGGGCCGTGCTGAATGGCCACGGCGTCGTCGTCGGTTAGGAGGCCGAGGCGGTAGCGTTCGAAAATCTCACCGACACCGATCATGCCGAAAGCACAGAGCTCGGCGGCGCGAAGCGCGCCCATGCTGGAGGCGCCCAGCAGCGTCACGCCCTGCGCCATGGCCAGAAGGATTTCCTTGTGCCAAACGGCTGGAATGCGTTCGAAATATCCGTCGATAATGCCGATCACGTCCGGCGGATCGTCGAGCAGAGTCACAATATCGCCCTGCGACACCGGTGGCAGGTAGTCCGCTTTCAGCCGGGCCTGTGCTTCGCCCAGGGACAGTGTCGGGCCAAGGAAGACTACGACCTTCACGAATTCGTCCCGCGCTTTGCCGGCAGGAATCCATCAAGCAACGCCGCCACATACTGCGAGCGAAGTCGAACATCCGCCAGACGCGCCGCTACGCAAGGAACGCCGTCCTCCAGGGTTTCGATCATGCCGGGGATCGTCACCTGCACCACCGGCAGCTGCAGATTGGGTTTCGCCAGATCGGTCACGACAACCTGCTTGAAACCGGCCTTGGCCAAAGCGCGCAACTGAAATTCGATGTCATCACCCAGGCTGGCGCTTTCGAAGGAGGCAAGATCGCGGTAGTCGAGGCACGGTTCGGCGCCCCCCAAAAAGCTCGCCCAGCGCGCGTTGTGGCGATCCGACTGCATCAGCGCGAAATCCTCTCGAAAGAGGTCGTCGCGGGCGCCGGAGATGAAGGTAAGACGCGATTGAATGGCTTCGGTCAAAGCCCGCGAGAGCGCGATGTCCTTGCTGGCGTGGCAGCCAAATCCATGAAATGTACCGAGATCGGCCCACAGCGGTGAATCGGAGGCTTCGCTGATGGCGCAACCGAAAGAGGGCACCGCCACGTCCGCGGTCTGGTCCCATACGAACGTCTTCATGTCCGCCGCGGCCAGGCGCGCCAATAAGACGCGGCAGTGCGCGTTATCGACGCTTTGCAGGTCGATCAGGTTCGGCTCTCGGTCGAGGCGCAGCACCTTGGCATCATGCAGCGCCGTTGCGTCGCGCTCGATAACCTCGCTGATGCCGTGGCTGATTGCTTCAAGACTATGGTTGCCCGAGGCCAGGCCATTCGAGCTGATCATAAAGACCGACTGTTGCACTGTTTCAGGCACCAGATCGCAGCAGACAACGTGGAACGGCACCCAAACCGCATGCTCCCTTACCAAGTCACGGCCCTCGATCCAGGAGATCTCGCGCGCGGGATCGTAACCCGAGCCCGCCAGCAAGTGCAGTCGCAGAGGATCGACGGCCGCCTCTCCCGACCCGATCAAATGGCGGAAGCTGGCCACGCGCACCTCGGCATCGATGGTCTCGGCATGAAACAGCTCGATTGCCTCCATGGCGGCCGAAACGCGGCCTTGCGGACGTGTCAAACCCTTGCCCTGGGAGACCGAGAGCGACCGCGCGTCGGGACGGATGGCGTTGCATACCGGAACGCCGATCTTGTCCAAACCCGTGATGTCGGCGATGCGCGTGATGCCGACTTTGGCAAATAGCGGGGCGATGCGCTTATAGGTCGCCTCCGGCGTGACCGTGCGGTGGGTGCCTTCCATGAAGGTCTTGGACGAACCATACGGCATTGACTACGATACCCAGGCGGAGAGGTATTTTCGCGCCCTCGTGCCACGGTCCATTTCGTCCTAAGCGTCCGGAAAGGCCGACATAGAAGTGCGAAACCACATAGCGGATCATGCCGTTCCGAAGGCGACAGGGAGAGGC
>JAJFGM010000494.1 GCA_021776145.1 Kiloniellaceae bacterium
TCATAGATCAGCGGATCGGGCTTGCCGTGATAGCGCACCTCGCCACCCAGGTCCGCGTAAGCCTGTGCCACCGCCCCGGCGCAAAGCTCGCGGCGGCCGCCGCGGATCACCTCGAGATCGGGGTTGGCGCAGACCATCGGCAGACCGCGCGCCAAGGCCGCGCCCAGCATATCCTGGTAATGCGCCAAGTCGTGATTGGAGTCGAGAATGCCGGTGTCGAGAAAAAACTCCGCGTCTGCGATTTCCTCGACGAAGTCGTAGTCCAAACCGACGCGCATACCCCGGTCACGCTCCGGACCGAGGTGAAAACAGCGTCGACCGAGCTCTTGGTACCAGCGATCGGGACGAGCATCGAGATGCCGCCAAGTCGCCTCGCCGGAAGACCAGACGAGGTCCGCGAGGTCCGCCGGTATACCGAGATCGGCATTGCGCTCGGCCACCGAGGCAGCGCGGCGTGGCGCATTGGAAAGGATCGCCACCGCTTTGTTGGCTTTTTTCAGTTCGCGCAGGCAGGCCACGGCGTCGGGGAAGGCGGTGACACCGTCGTGCATCACGCCCCAAAGGTCGATGATAAAGGCGTCGTAGTCGCGCGACAGCTCGGCAAGGCCGGTGCGAAGGTACAGGGGCGTGGATGTCATGAGGCGGGCCAAGAAGTCTGAATATCAAGAGCGGCGGGCCGTCCGGCCCAGGCCGCACTTCTGACACAGCGGAAGCCGGTATGAAAGGAGAACGCGGCGACCGTTACGCGGCCGGCCGGGCCAGACGGGGTTCGCTGAAGAGGTAGCCCTGAGCGTAGTTGACGCCGAGGTCGAGCACTTCGACCAGGGCCTCTTCGGTCTCGACTTTTTCGGCGATGAGGTCGATCTGCAGTTGCTTCAGATCGTGCGCTAGGGCGGCGCTGGATTCCGGATCGGCGAGCAACAGGAGGGAATCCACTTTGACGAAACGGATTTCATGGGCCGCCAGGGCCTTGAGATCGACCTCCAGGCTGACGACACCGTCGAGCGAGAATCGGCAGCCCAAGCGCGCCAGGCGGTCCAGTTTGCGGGCGACGCCCTCGTCCCAGGCATTGAAATCGGCCTGGGTGAACTCGAAAACCAGATTCCGCGTCAACTCGGCATTGCTCGCCAGGAATTCCACAAAGTCGGTGAAAAAATCGTCATTGATCAGGGTATGACGCGAAATATTGCAGAAGAAGTCGAAGGATTCACCACGGCTTTGGATTTTGCGCACCAACTGAATGCAGCGGAACAGGAGCATGTCGTCGATGGCCGCGACCAATCCCTCGCGTTCGGCCAGGGCGATGTATTGTTCGGGCAACACCATGAAGCCGTCGTCGGTCCGCAGGCGCGTGAAGCATTCGTAGAAGCACCGCTTGCGCTGTGGCAGGGTGACGATGGGCTGCAGCAGCACATCGACCCGATCGGCCTGTAGGGCCTCGCGCGCGACGTCGACGATTTCGTCCTCGCTGAGGTCTTTCAGCACCGGCGGCAAAACCTTCTCCGGCTGCGCCGGCTGGACCTTTTCCGGCTGTGCCGGCTGGACCTTTTCCGGCTGTGCCGGCTGGGTATTTGCCGCCGTTCCGTGATCTTCGACAGCGCGTTCCGTGGCTGGGCGCTCGCTGCCATCACGCTGCGGGGCACCCTGGTTCAAGTCGGTGTCCGGCTGCGGGCGCCGTGTCATGCCGCTTTCGGCGCGTCGTTTATCGACCGCGGCACCAATAGCCTGCCAGTCCGTCGCATCGGTCACGGGCGGCTGGACCCTGATTTTAGGAGCAGCGTACGCAGAGGGCGGCACTGCTTCCGGCAATACCGGCTCTGGCGCCGGCGGCGGCGCAGCGCGACCCGAGGTCACGGCGGTTTCGGAACTTTGCGGTGTTTTTGATCCAAGCGTCTGAGCGAAGGGGCGATCCGGCAGCGTCGCAAGCGCGGCGTCAGGCACGGTTTCAACGGCCACCGATTTGCCAGTCGCCGATTTGCCAGTCGCCGATTCGCCAGTCGACGCCCCGACAGCCGAGGTTTCGGAAAGATTCAGTGCCGGCACCGTCGGCGTTTCGGCGGCGGCAATCGTTGCCGCCGGGTCTTTCGCCTTGGCCGATTTGGCGCTGGCACTCGGTTTCTTCTGCGCCTTGGATAGTCGGGTTACCAGGGACTGCAGAACCTTGACCTCGGCAATGACGTCGTCGACGCTTTTTCGACTTTTGCTGGGCGGTCCGTTCTCCGCGGCCGATTCGAGAATCTCGCGCAGGGCCATCATCTGCCGGCGGTTCCAGCTCAACTCTTCCTGCATGGCGCCTTGCCGGCGACGCAGATTGAGAAGTTCCTCGCCGAACACCACCTCGCGCCCGAAGCGGGCATAGATCTCGTGCCCCAAGGCGCCACCAAAGAAGACGGCGGCCGCCAGGGCGATCGCCCGCTCCGGCCCGAGTTCGGGCAGCCACAGCGGACCATACAGCGCCGCCGCCGCCGCAAGACCGGCATAGGAGCAGAAGATCAGGATGTGATGCAGCACGGATATGCTTCGATTATGGGTACCCACAATGCCAAATTTGCCCTGCGAGGTCTTGACACACAGTTAACGAATAGTTCCGCAGCCACCCAGACTGGGAAATCACGCCCATTTCGTTGGATTTTCGGCGGGTTTTCTTCCTGGCGCGGCGCACCGAGAGTGACCTTGGGCTTGTCATTCGAGAACATCCGCGCTCTTGATCGAAACGCCGCCACGCCGCAAACTCGCGGCGCGGATTGCGGCATCTATGAGCCAGGCCCTCCGCGTTAAGGAGCCCCCGTTAAGGAGAGAGCGAACAGCGATGCGCGTAACGATCTACCACAACCCCCGCTGCAGTAAGTCCCGGCAGACCCTGGAACTGCTGCGGGCACGCGTCTCGGACATCGAGGTCGTCGAGTACCTGAAACAGCCGCCCGACGCGGCCACCCTGTCGGACATTCTCGACAAGCTCGGCAAGGCGCCACGCGATCTCATGCGCCGCAAGGAAGCGCCCTATGCCGAACTTGGCCTTGACGACCCGGGGCTCGACCGCGATGCCCTGATTGCGGCGATGGTCGCCTATCCGATTCTCATCGAGCGGCCTATTGTCACCGCCGACGGCAAAGCGGCGGTCGGTCGGCCACCGGAATCCGTGCTCGATATTCTATAGGCAGGATACAGAGGAGCCGACGCTGGCCGGTCAGCGATGATCGGCCCCGACCGCATCGCCGACACTGGCAAAACCGTCGGCGCGCAGGCAGGCCGCAAGGTCCTTCTTGATTTCCGCCACAAGGCCCGGGCCGTGATAGACCAGGGCGCTGTAAAGCTGGACCAACGCGGCTCCGGCGCGAATTTTCGCATAGGCGTCGCGACCGCTGGAAACCCCGCCGACCCCAATAATCGGCAGGCGCCCGCCGGTCAGCGAGTACATATCCATCAGCACTGCTGTGGCCGGCGCCAACAGCGGCCGACCGCTCAAGCCGCCCTTTTCCTCGCGGTGCCGCCCCGCCAACTCTGGCGGCCGCGCGATGGTGGTGTTGCTGACGATCAGGCCATCGAGTTCGAGATCGGTCGCCACAGCCGCGATGTCGACCTTGTCGGGCTGGGTCAGGTCCGGCGCGATTTTCAGTATCAACGGCGGCTGCCAATCCGGCAGCGCCGTCCGCAAGGCATCGCGCACTTCGACAATTATGGCCTCGAGCTCACGGCGGCCCTGCAAGGCACGAAGCCCGGGCGTGTTGGGCGAAGAGACGTTGATGACCAGATAGTCGGCCAATGCGCCGAGGCGCGCCGCGCCCTGCGCATAGTCGGCGGCGGCGTCGGTGCTGTCGCGGTTCTTGCCGAGGTTGACCCCGACCAGTCCAGCATGGCCCATGGCGCGCCAGTTCTCCAGGCGCACCGAGGCGACCGCCGCGCCTTCGTTGTTGAACCCCAGGCGATTGATGATCGCGCGGTCCGCTGGCAGGCGAAAAATGCGCGGCCGCGGGTTGCCGGGCTGCGGCCGCGGGGTGACACTGCCGACTTCAACGAAACCAAAACCCAGACGCAGCATGGGATCGATGACTTCGGCATTCTTGTCGAACCCGGCGGCCAATCCTATGGGATTGGTGAAGTCGCGTCCCCAGACCCGAGTGGCGAGGATCGGATCGTCGCCACCGCGCTGTCCAGGCACCAGCCCGCCGCGCAGAATGCGCAGCGTCAGCCCGTGCGCGCGCTCCGGGTCGATGAACCGCAATAGCGGGGCAAGGACTCCATATAGACTCAACCTGTCGTTCTCCTGGCAGGTGTCCCGCCCTTGCGAAGGGCTCCAATCAAGTATGACCCCCACTCAAGTATGGCCCCTGGTCAAGTACGGGAAAGACATGATTTCCATCGGCGTCCAGTGGCAAATCGTCGACCGACCGCACCGCCGCCAAAGGCAGGTCGCCGTACAGGTGCGGAAAGAGCGCGCCGCCACGCGAGGCCTCCCATTTCAGGGCCTCGCCCAAGGCCGCCGCGTCAACGCCGATCAGCAGCAATCCATCTTGTCCGGCTCGGTGTTTGGCGGCGCTGGTCTCGACCTGATCGCGCGACGAGAAATGGATGAACCCATCGGCGAGGTCTTGCGACGAGCCGACGTAGGCGCCCTTTGCCTGGGCAAGTTCCCATTCGTCGCGACGGCAGATGTGAAAGATGATGTCCACGGCCACGGTCGTTTCACTCCGAAAAAAGCTGTTCGGCGATTTGCCTTGCAGGGTGTTATGCTATGGGCTGCCGAGCGCATCGAAATGATCGACGCATCGAAACGACCGGCGGCTGGACAAGGACGAGCGTAAAGCACACCAGGAACAAAGACGGCTTACTGTGATTTCAGGATTCTCTTTCCTGGTGTTTCGAATGCCGACAACCAAGATCATGTTCCCATGCTCACGCACAATGATGTTTGGCGCGCAATAGATCGATTGGCAACCCGCTATGGAATGTCACCATCCGGGCTGGCAAAGCGGGCCGGGCTCGACCCGACGACATTCAACAAAAGTAAGCGCATCACCAAGGAAGGCAAGCAGCGTTGGCCGAGCACGGAGTCGGTCGCGAAAATTCTTGCGACGACTGGCGCGAACCTGTCCGAATTCGTCAGCCTGATGAGCCAGGGTAACGCAACGGTCCTGGCGCACCGC
>JAJFGM010000495.1 GCA_021776145.1 Kiloniellaceae bacterium
TGGCCATGGTAATGCCCTGTTTGATGCCGACCGGCAGGCCTTCGCTGGCGCCGTCGGAAATCGTCGTCTCGAAGCCGTCGGGCAGGCGATGTATGGTCTTGTCGATACCGAGCAGGCGCGCCGCCGCCAGGGCGTTGGCGATGACCTCTCGGTCGTCGCGGAACATGGTGATGTTCTCGAGGATGGTGCCGTGGAACAGGACGGCGCTTTGCGGCAGAAAACCGATCTGCTGGCGCAAAGCCCGCGTGTTGCATTCAGCCAGATCGACGTCGTCGATCGTCACCTTGCCCTTTTGCGGGTGCAAGGCGCCCATGAGAAGCGTCAGCAGGGTCGATTTCCCGCTGCCGGTGTCGCCGCGAATGCCGATGGTCTCGCCGGTTTCGATTTCGAGGTTAAAATCTTCAAACAGCCAGGGGTCCTCGTCGCTGAACCGGTAGCCAACGTCTTCGAGCCGGACCTTACCCTGCAAGCGTGGCGTCGGATTTTGCCAGTTCGTCGTTTCCGACTGCAGGGAAAACAGCTCGGACAAGCGTTTCTTCGCCAAAGCGATGGTTTGGAACTGCGTCCAGATGCCGAGCGCGCGCAGGAGCGGTTGCGTCGAGCGTCCTGCCAGCATCGTGCAGGCCGCGAGGCCGCCAATGCTAAGCTGGTCGGCCATGACCATGACGGCGCCCGCCGAAGCAATCGAAACCATGGTCAGGCTGGCAAAGAGCGCGCCAATGTTCTGCGCCAAGTTGCTCAGCATTGTAACCCGATAGGTGTTGGCCGCGCCGCTCTGCTGCAAGAGCTCGTAGCGTCGTTGCAAGAGGGCTTCCATGGCCAAGGCCTTGATGCTGTGGATTCCGGTCAGGACCTCGATGATGAAACTATAGCGCCGGTCGTCGAGCTCGCCCCGTTCTTCCAGGACTTTCTTCAGCCGCCTCGACACGGCCAAGCCAGGCAGGGCCAGGCCGCACAGCAGGGTCACTGGCACCAGAACCAGCGGCCCGGCGACGACCCAGATGAGGCCATAGAACAGTGCGGCGAAGGGGAGATCGACCAGCAGCAGTTTGGCCTGGCCGGAGTAGTATTCACGCAGGGTATCGATGGCCGCCATGCGGTCGAGATGAACTCCCGGTGGGGTGCGCTCGAAGTCGCTCACCTCGCTGCTCAACAGGCGGTTGACGGCGCGGCAGCCGGCGCCGTGCTCGTAGCTCATGGCGCTCCAGCCGGTGATGTTGGCGCGCGCCGTTCGAAAGGCGCCGTCGAGCAGGAAGACGACCGCAAGGCCCATAACCAGCAAAAAAAGCGTGTCGATCGAGCGGTTCGGAAGGATGCGGTCGTAGACCTGGAGAATGACGATTGGCAGCGCCAAGGACAGCAGGTTGAGGATAAGTGAGGCCAGCAACACCACCACACTCGTGCGCGGCGGCGGCATGGCGTCTTGCTTCGGCATCCATTCCGAATCCCTCGGGTCCGAAGCCCTTGGGTCCGAGGACAATGGGTCCGGGGACATCGAGCCGGCCGTCATTTGCGGTAATTGGTTAGCGGAACCCACGATTTTTCAGCTTCTTTTTTTTTCGGTTCCAATGCCAGTGCGGCGCCACGCGCGTGGTGCCGTGCCGCCCAAGTCCCGATCTTCCCAAGTCCTAACCAGCGAACGCTTTGATTTGAGGCGGATTATTGGGGATAAGGTTTACGCTATGGTTAACACAAGGGTTAACGCCGGCCCGGTTCGACCGTTGAGCCTCCAGCTTCGCGGAGGACGAATTCCGAGAGTTTTCCGTCATTTCGTCAGGCCGCGCGGCGGCACATGCGCATTTGGCGCGAAAATAATGTTGGTAAACAACATACGCGATAAGGCCGCGTGCCCGGCTACGCCGCAGTTTGATCTGCATCAAGGTCGCGGTCGCCGGCAGGGCGTACGAAACGCCATGCAGGCCGAGATCATTCAGAAATACGACCGCGCGGTGCCGCGCTACACAAGCTACCCGACGGCGCCTCACTTCAATTCCGACATAGGGCCGGGAAGCTATCGGCATTGGCTGCGGGCCGCCCCCGTGGATCGGCCGCTCTCGCTCTATCTGCATATTCCCTTCTGCGACAGTATGTGCTGGTTTTGCGGGTGTCACACCAAAGTCGTCCGCCGATATGCGCCGGTCGCCGCGTACCTCTCGGCCTTGGAGGGCGAGATCGAGCTTGTGGCGGAGGTGTTTGGCGGGCCGCGCCGGGTCAGGCATCTGCATTTTGGCGGTGGCAGCCCGACGATCTTGCACCCCGAGGACGTGACGCGGCTCGCGCGCCTGTTGCGGCGGCGCTTTAGCTTTCGCCCGGATTTGGAGTTTGCTGTCGAAATCGACCCACGCGACGCCGACCTGGACGTCGTCAAGGCTTGGGCCGCGGCCGGCGCGACACGGGCAAGCCTTGGCCTTCAGGACGTCAACCCCAAGGTTCAGCGGGCGATCAACCGAATTCAGCCTATCGAACAAACGGCGCGGGTCGCGGAGTGGCTGCGCGGCGAGGGAATTGAAGGCCTGAATTTGGATTTGATGTATGGTTTGCCGCACCAGACCCTGCGCGATGTCGACACCACGGTCGAGGCGGCGCTCGCCTTGCGCCCGGATCGAATTGCGTTGTTCGGCTACGCGCATGTTCCATGGATGAAAAAACACCAGCAGCTCATTTCCCAGGCAGCCTTGCCGGGAACCCAAGAGCGGTACTACCAATCCGAATCGGCGGCACGTGTGATCCGCGCCGCTGGTTACGTGCGAATCGGCCTCGATCACTTCGCGCGCCCCGACGACAATCTGGCTCTAGCCCTGGCGAGCGGCCGACTTAACAGGAATTTTCAAGGCTATACCAGCGACAGCGCACGGACGCTTCTTGGGTTCGGTGCCTCTGCGATTGGTTCCTTGCGGCAGGGCTACGTGCAGAATCTGGTGCCGATCAACACCTATAAACAAACGATCGCCGAAGGCCGACTGGCCACTGCGCGAGGTGTCGCCACAGGCCGCGAGGATCGCTTGCGGCGCGCGGTCATTGAGCGCCTGATGTGCGATCTGCGCGTCGACCTGGTGGAACTTTGCGAGCGCTTTGCCGTCGCGCCGTCCCACTTCGATTCTGAGTTGGATCGAATGCGGGAGATGACGGCGGATGGGTTGGTGCGCTGCCACGATAGGGTCGTTGAGGTTGAGGAAGCGGCGCGGCCGCTGTTGCGGAGTGTCTGCGAAGTCTTCGACAGCTACCGCGGAGTCAGCATGGCACGCCATTCGCGTGCCGTATAGTACCGGAATGGCGGCGGTTCGGCAGGCTATGGCCGTGATAACAGAACGCTGTGAAGAGCGGAGACAATGAAAATGAACGGCTCCGAAACGGATGCCGCGCTGTTGCGCTCGAATCCGACGGCGGAAGATTTCCGACAGCCGATCGAATTCATAGAGGCCGAACACGTGCGGCAAGTGCGTGTGCAGGAGGTTTTTCTGCAGGGCGGCGGACTATTGCCGCTTGGCGAACTCGCCAAGCAGGCTGCGGATCTTCTGCATTTCTTGGTCGTCGACCTGACCTTGCACCATGCCGACGAGGAAGAGGGGCTATTCCCGATTCTTGTGAAGAGGTCGCTGCCGGAGGACAAGATCACGCGCGTATTGGCGCAATTGGCCAGGGAACACGAGCTTGACATCGATCTCATCGAGTTTGTCTGCGCCGATCTCGAGAAACTTGCCGCGGGGCTGGGCCTTGCCAATTCGACCCGGTTCCAGATGAACCTCTCGGAACTGTTCGACAGCCAGCGCCATCACCTGCAGCAGGAAAACAGGATCGTCCTGCCCTTGGCGAGACGCCGCTTGACCGCAGACGATTTGGCCGTTCTGGGCCGCGCTATGGCAGCGCGGCGAGGTCTCCCGCTCGTCGAGCCACTAGGTGTGAGCATCCAATAGCTGGCCGTTCCGCTGCGTCTCTGGGAAGCCGGTACTGTGAGACAGTTGCGGTCGTGGGGCCGCAGGGGTGGTTGATTTAGGTCAACGACACCCCCGTGGCGGGGCGCCACAATTGCCGAGCTTGTGGGGGCGGGTCGTTTAGGCCGTGACCGTAAACTCGGCTCGATAGGGTCGCAAAGGAGCGTGACGATGGCATTCATGCGCTGGACCGAGGCCATGAGCGTTGGCTCGCCGGAGTTGAACGCCGATCACAAACAGCTGGTATATTTGATCAATCGATTGGCCAAGGCGCCGGACAGCGAAGCGCCCGAGGAAGTCGTGCGCCAGGCGCTGTTTTCCTTGGTGCGCTATGCGGAACTGCATTTCGCGCGCGAGGAACAGGTGCTGACGGCCTGCGGATATCCCGAATTGGATGTGCACAAGGAAGAACATCGCAGCTTTGTCAGCGATGTGACCGAGTTCGCCCAGCATTTCGACAGGAATCCCGAAGGCGGCGCGCGAAAGGTCCGCGAAGAACTTCTCGGCTTTCTGAAGGAATGGCTCAATCATCACATTTTAATCGAGGACATGGCCTACCGCCCCTTCGTCGAAGGCAAGGATGCCGAGGTCAAACAGGCCCTGCAGGCAACGCGCGGTGTCGAGCTTGCATGGGGCGGCTGATAGATCTTGCCGAACGGCGGCCAGGCGCGGCAGCGCCGGGCCGCTCGCCTTATCCGCTGATGGGGACCGAACGATGTCGTCAGTGATGCGATTGCTCAAAATCGAGCACAATCGGATGCGCAAGTTGTTTGCCATTCTGCAGGAACAGCTGTCGCGAATTGAAAGTGGCGAGCGCGGTGATTTCGACATCATCGACGCCGTGTTCAGCTATTGCGAAAGTTATGCCGAACGCTGTCACCACCCCAAGGAGAACATTGTTTATCGTCAATTGCTGGCCAGTGGCGGCGACGCCGACGGGGTC